>NZ_JBHVMF010000011.1:0-239598 GCF_042797055.1 Streptomyces sp. NPDC057854 | reverse complement strand
GTGTAGATCTCTGGTCTCCGCAGACGTATCGGCCGGGGGCCCACCGTACGTGCCGGGTGAGCGGGGCCGGTCCCGGCAGCGCCGGCAGGGCGTCGGTGACGGTGACTCGGTGGACGGGCTCCCAGGCGGCGGTGTCCGTGCCGTACACCTCGCCCAGGGCCCTGACCACGGCGTCCGTCTCCGCCGGGCCGGGGCTGCCGAGTACGGACGTCGACACCAGCGCCCGGCCGTCGGTGGAGAAGCGGGGCTGGACGGCGGTGAGGACACAGGTGTTGAGGAACCTGCGCCGAGCGTCGACCACCAGCACCGGCTCGTCCAGCGGAGGGCGGTCGGCGGCGTGGTACAGCGTGGTGACGGTCCGTCCTTCGGGCACGCCCAGCCCTGGCAGCAGTTCGCCGGCGATCCGCTGACCTGTGGCGACCACGACGGTCCGGGTGCGCACCTCGCGCCCGTCCGCGAGGACGACGCCGTCGGGGGTCAGCGCCGCGACGGCGGTGCCGGTCCGCAGCACGTCCTGCGGCAGGCGGGCCGCGAGCTGCGCGGGCACCGCGCCGATCCCGTCCGCCGGCAGGCACAACGTGCCGCGCAGCATGCTCCGCCACACCAGGTGGAAGAAGCGCGCCGAGGTCTCCAGGCCGTCCTCCAGGAAAACCCCGGAGAGGAACGGCCGGAAGAACGTCTCCACCAGCTGCGACGACACACCCGCGGCGGCCAGGGCGTCGCGCGTCGCACCGTCGGTGCCGCGCCGCAGTACGGACGCCGGCGCCAGCGCGTCCCGTGCCGACAGCGCGGTCAGCGCCGCCAGGTCACGCGCCGACGCGAGCCGCCCCGGCAGCAGGTCCCGGCTGTCCCGCGGCCGACGCGTCGGGTCCGTGAACCGGCGCGGACCCTGGTCGGTGTGCACGAGCACCCCCGGCGTGAACGGCCGCAGTCGCAGCGCCTTCAGGTCCATGCGCCGCTTCACCTGCGGGTACGAGGTGTTGAACACCTGGAAGCCGCGGTCCGCGGTGAAGCCGGCCACCCGGTCGGTGCGCATCCTGCCGCCGACCGTGTCGCCCGCCTCCAGGAGCAGCACCCGCAGGCCCGCGCCGCACAGGTCGCCCGCGCAGGCGAGGCCCGCGACACCCGCTCCGACGACCACCGCGTCGTACCGCGTCGCGTCCTTCGTCGTCTCCATGTCGTCCTCGTTCTCGTGGGTGCGGCGTGAGTGAGCCTGTGGGTCGTGGGGCGTTCGTCGCCCCGGCGGCGCGGTCATCGGTTTGGTCCACCCGGTTCTTCCGCCGCTGGACGCCTGGCGGATGCGAACGGCCCGGCTGCTTCGCTCGACCGCGCTTTCGGCGGTTCAGCGATTCTGCTGCCTGATGCTTTCGATGCGGAAACGATGCGATTTGTGGCCAGGAGTGCGCCGGACGGACGGTGAGGGGGCACGGGGCCGCTGAGGCCCCGGCGCCGCCGCCTCGGCGACGGCACACCTGGTGGACGCCCACGCCACCCTCCGGAGGAGGAAGCACCATGACCCCGCACCGGACGACCGGAGCCCCCGCTCCCGCCGCGCCCCCCGCCGCCGACGCCGCCTCGGCCACCGACGAGGCGATCGCCCTCGGTCTGGCCGACGGCGACGAGTACTGCCTGGCCGCCGCCTACCGGCGCTGGGGCCGCCTGGTGCAGACCCTGGCGGCCCGCGCCCTGGGTGACGCCCGGGAGGCGGAGGACGTCACCCAGCAGGTCTTCACCGCAGCCTGGCGCGGCCGGGCGAACTTCCGCCCCGAGCGCGGCACCCTGCCCGCCTGGCTCACCGGCATCACCCGGCGCAAGATCGCCGACGCCCTCAACGCCCGCACCCGCCGGACCGAGCTGGCGGCGACCCTCGGCGGCTCCCTGGAGCACGAGAGCCGGACCGACGAAGGGCCCGAGCGGATCCTCGACCGGATGGTCGTCACCGAGGAGTTGTCCCGGCTGCCCCGCCTCCAGCGCGACGTCCTGGAACTCGCCTACTTCGCCGACCTGACCCAGACCCAGATCGCCGACCGCACCGGCATGCCGCTCGGCACCGTCAAGAGCCACGCCCGCCGCGGCCTCCTGCGCATGCGGCACAGCCTCGAACTCGCCGGCGCCGGTCGCTGACCGGACACGGCCGGACGAGCCCGGCGCCGTCCGTCACGGTCCGGCCGCCGGGAGCGAACACCGCCCCCGGCCCCGTACCAAATGTCCCGGCCCATCCGGACGGCCGACCGCTCCGAACACCCGGCAGCCGGCGCGACCCGGACACCCGCGCCCACCGCACCGCACCGCACCGCAATACACCACACCGCGCACCACGCGCACCAGGGGATGGGGAAAGATGAACAGACGCAGCATCGCCGTGGTGGGAGCCGGAGTGGCGGGTCTCACCGCCGCCCACCTGCTCTCCCGCGCTCACGACGTGGTCCTCTACGAGTCCGACGACCGGCTCGGCGGCCACGCGCACACCCACGAGGTGCCCGCCGCCGAGGGCGGCACGCTCCGCGTCGACACCGGCTTCATCGTCCACAACGAGCGCACCTACCCCCAACTCCTGCGCCTCTTCCGCTCCTTGGGCGTCGACACGCAAGACGCCGAGATGAGCATGTCCGTCCGCTGCGACGGCTGCGGGCTGGAGTACGCCGGAGCGCGCGGCCTCCAGGGCCTCCTCGGCGGCGGGAACGCCCGCCGCGGCCGGCACCTGCGGACGCTCGCCGCCGTACCCCGCTTCCACCGTGCCGCGCGCGGCGTGCTCGCCGCCGACGACATGACCCTGACCCTCGGCGACTTCCTCCGCGCCCACCGCTTCTCGCCCCACTTCGTCAGCCACTTCGCGATCCCGCTGGTCTCCGCCGTCTGGTCGTGCGCCGCCGACACCGCGCTGCGGTACCCCGCCGTGTACCTCTTCCGCTTCCTCGACCACCACGGACTCCTCTCCGTGACCGGTTCCCCGCAGTGGAAGACCGTCACCGGCGGGTCGGCGGCCTACGTCGAGCGCGTCGCCAAGTCGGTCTCCTCCGTGCGCACCGCCACCCCTGTCCGGGCCGTCGTCCGCGGCGACGGCCGCGCCACGGTCGTCACCGCGGACGGCGAGTCCACCGAGCACGCCGCCGTCGTGATCGCCGTCCACCCCGACCAGGCCCTGCGGCTCCTCGCCGACCCCACCGAGCAGGAGCGGCGCGTCCTCGGCGCCTTCACCTACTCCCGCAACCCGACCGTCCTGCACCGCGACACGCGGCTCCTGCCGCGCTCGCCGCACGCCCGCGCCTCCTGGAACTACCTCCTGCCGTCCTGCACCGCCCGCCCCGGCGCCGTCCAGGTCAGCTACGACATGAACCGGCTCCAGCGCCTGGCCGCCACCGAGCCGCACATCGTCACCCTCAACCCCGGCGACCACGTCGACCCGACGACCGTCCTGGCCCGCATGGTGTACGAACACCCCGTCTACACCCCGGAGTCCGTGGCCGCCCAGCGCCTCCTGCCGACCCTGCGCACCGGTGTCACCGCGTACGCCGGCGCCTACCACGGCTGGGGGTTCCACGAGGACGGCTGCCGCTCGGGCGTCGAGGCGGCCCGCCACCTGGGGGTGACGTGGTGACACCCCCCACCGACACCCCCGTCCCTACCGACACCCCCGTCCCCACCGACACCCCCGTCCCCGCCGACACCCCCTCCCTGGCCGCCCCGCCGCCGGTCCCCTCCCTGTACGAGACCGAGATCGCCCACACCCGCGTCACACCGCTCCGCCACGCGCTGCGCCACCGCACGTACCTGTGGCTGATCGACATAGACCATCCGCCGGTCCTGCCACGGCCCCTGCGTCCCCTCGCCCGCTTCCACCCCGCCGACCACTTCGACGGCACCGCCCCCACGCTCCGCGCCGGCCTCGACGCCTGCCTCGCCGCGCACGGCGTACGGGCGGACGGCCGCGTCCTCATGCTCGGCCACGCGCGCGTGCTGGGACACGTCTTCAACCCGCTCACCCTGTACTGGTGCCACGACCGCGCCGGCCGGCCCGTCTGCGTCGTCGCCGAGGTGCACAACACGTACGGCGGGCGCCACACCTACCTGCTGCGCCCCGACGCGCGCGGGCGCGCCGAGACGCCCAAGGACTTCTACGTGTCCCCGTTCCTCGACGTCGAAGGCGCGTACCGGATGCGGGTGCCGCTCCCCGGCGACCGCCTCGACCTCACCGTCCAGCTCCGCCACACCGACGGCAGCCGCCCCCTGACCGCGACCGTGCGCGGCACCCGCCGGCCCGCGCACCCCCGCGGCCTGCTCGCGGCGGCGCTCCGCCACCCGTGGTCCACCGCCGCCGTGTCCCTCGGCATCCGCCGCCACGGCGTCCACCTCTACCTCAAGGGCCTCCGCGTCCGGCCCCGCACCGCCCCCACCCCGCAGGAAGGCACCCCGTGACCCTCTCGACCCCGCCGTCCGCCGTCCGCCCCGGCCCCGGTCCCGGCCGCGTCCCGGTCGACGCCGACCGCTGGCCCGACGTCGCCCGGGCGCCGCGCGCCTCCGCCGCCCGCACCGCCGTGGCCCGGCTGCTCGTGCGGCGCGCCTTCGCCCGGCTGCCCCTGCGGATACGGACGGGCACCGGCGCCGCGCCCCTCGCACCCCTCGCGTCCGCGCCGGCCGGCGGCATCGCCTCCGTACCGACCCTCACCCTGCACGACCCGGACGCGTTCCACCGGCGCATCGGCGCCGACGGGCTCATCGGCTTCGGGGAGTCGTACATGGCCGGCGAATGGGACGCCGACGACCTGGTCGGCGTCCTCACCGTACTCGCCCGGCACGTCGACGACCTCGTGCCCGCGCCGCTGCACCGCTTCCGGGGCGCCTGGGTCCGCCGCAGACCGCCGGCGGACCTCAACACCCCCGACGGGTCCCGCGAGAACATCCGCCGCCACTACGACCTGTCCAACGAGCTCTTCGCCCTCTTCCTGGACCCCGGGCTCAGCTACTCCTCGGCCGTCTTCGACCCCCTCCCCGACGACCGGCGGGTCCTGTCCGACGCCCTCTTCACCGAGGCCCAGCACCGCAAGATCGACCGGCTGCTCGACCTGGCGGAGACCGGACCGGGCACCGAACTCCTGGAGATCGGCACCGGCTGGGGCGAGCTCGCGATCCGTGCCGCCGCTCGCGGCGCCCGCGTCCGCACCGTCACCCTCTCCGCGGAGCAGCTCGCCCTGGCCCGCCGCCGCGTCGCCGACGCCGGTCTCGCCGACCGCGTCACCGTCGAACTCCTCGACTACCGGCACGTGCGGGGCAGGTACGACGCCGTGGTGAGCGTCGAGATGATCGAGGCGGTCGGCGCCGAGTTCTGGCCCGACTACTTCACCGCGCTCCGCCGCCTCCTCGCCCCCGGAGGCCGCGTCGCCCTGCAGGCCATCACCATGCCGCACGAGCGGATGCTCGCCACCGCCCGCACCCACACCTGGATCAGCAAGTACGTCTTCCCCGGCGGCCTCATCCCCTCCCCGGAGGCCCTCGCGGCCGAGAGCGCCGCCGCCGGGCTGCGCATCACCCACGACACGGGCTACGGCGGCCACTACGCCGCGACCCTCCACCAGTGGCGCGCCCGCTTCCACCGCGCGGAGGCCGCCGTCGACGCGCTCGGCTTCGACGCCGTCTTCCGGCGCCTGTGGGACTTCTACCTCGCCTACTCCGAGGCCGGGTTCCGCGCCGGCTACCTGGACGTCCGCCAGCTCCGCCTCACGGCGGCCGACGACGAGTCGTCGGCAGCCGTGCCGGCTCCCCGCCACGAGGAGGCCTCGTGAGCGGCGTCGACACGGGGACCCTCGGCCTCGTCCTCGCCGCCTCGGCCGCCGCCGCCCTAGCCGTCATGCTGGTGACCTTCGCGATCGGCACCGTGCGGCGGCTGCACCGGCTCGTCGACGTCGCCTGGGGCGTCGCGTTCGCGGCCGTCGCCGTCGTGTCCTGGCTGCTCGCGGCCGGGCACGGCGACGACGTCCGCCGAACCGCCGTCGCGCTCGCCACCGTCGTCTGGGGGCTGCGACTGGCCGTGCACATCGCCCGGCGCGGGCGTGGCCACGGGGAGGACCCCCGGTACGCGCGGATGCTCGCGCGCGGTCGCGGCCACCCCACCCTCTATGCCCTGCGGAAGGTCTACCTCCTCCAGGGCGCCCTGGTCTGGGTCGTCTCCCTGCCCGTGCAGGTCGCGGTGCTGCTGCCCGGGCCGCCGGGGGCCACCGTCTTCATCGGGCTCGGCCTGTGGGCGGCGGGTCTCGCCTTCGAGGCGGTGGGGGACCACCAGCTCGCCCGTTTCAAGGCGGACCCGGCCAACCGGGGCCGCGTGATGGACCGGGGCCTGTGGAGCTGGACCCGCCACCCCAACTACTTCGGCGACTTCCTCGTCTGGTGGGGCCTCTACCTGACGGCTTGCGCGACCTGGCAGACCGCGCTGCTCACCCTCGTCTCCCCGCTCGTGATGAGCGGTCTCCTGATCTGGGGCAGCGGCAAACGGCTCCTGGAGGCCCACATGGCGGACCGGCCGGGGTACGCCGCCTACCGCTCCCGCACCAGCGGCTTCGTCCCCCTGCCGCCCAGGACGCCGCGGTCCGGCGCCGCGGACCGTCCCCGGCCCTGAAGGACCGCACGGCTCAGGGCCCGCCGCGCTCCGCCGCCTCCGTCTCCTCGGCCTGCTCCCCGTACAGCCGGCAGACGGCGGCGAGTGCCTCGCGCAGGCCGGCGGGGCGCACCATGCCCGGGCCGGGCGTACGGCCGAGCCAGCCGGGGCCCGCGAGGAGGACCAGGGCGGCGGTGCGCGCGCCTCGTACCCCGAACGCCGTCCCGGCCACGTGCCGGGCCAGCGCGTGGTTCGCGGTGGAGCGGGCCTGGGACCACAGGACGACGGCGGCCGGGCCGGAGCGCCGCACCGCCGCGTCCAGGGCGTCGGCCGGGACGGCCGCGCCGAACATCCGCGTCGGCAGGGAACGTTCGGCCAGCCCGGCGGCGAGCGCCTCCAGCGGCAGGGTGTGCTGCTCCGACGGGACGCACGCCAGCAGCACCGGCGGGGCGGGGAACGCGGGCGCGGGCCCCGTGACGGCGGCCCGCCGCAGCGCGGTGGAGATGTGCCAGGAGAGCAGGTGTTCCACCTCGACGTAACGGTCGCCGGAGGACTCCCACTTGCGGCCCACGGCGTGCAGGGTCGGAGCCATGATCTCCTCCCAGGCGGTCACGAGCCCGTGGTCCGCGAGCGCCGCCCGCAGCAGCGCCTCCATGGCCGGCCCGTCGAGGCGTACGGCGGCACGGGCGAGCCCGCGGCACTCCTGCCGTACGTCGCCCAGCGGCAGACCACCTCCGCCGGCGCGACCCCGCGCCGCCACCGGCTCCGCCGCCGCGTCGGCGTCCGCCGGACGCCGTGCCACCGGTTCCGCCGCCGCGCCGGAGTGCCCCGGAGGGCGCGCCACCGGCGCCGCCGCTTCCGCGCCGGGCGTCGCCGCTGCGTCGTCCTCCATCGCCGCCCGCACCTCACGGGCGGCCCGCGCCGCCTCGGCCGGCGGGACGCCCGACGCCGTCAGGCGGCACATCTCCTCCAGCATCGCGACATCGGCGGGGCTCCACCGCCGGTGCCGGCCGTCCCCGCGGACGGCGGGACCGATCCCGTACCGCCGTTCCCAGGACCGCACGGTGGTGGGGGAGACCCCCAGTCGGCGGGCCACGGCGCCCGTGGTGATCCCGTGCAGGGTGTCGTGCAGGCTGTCGTGCATGGTCACCGCCGTACGATGCGAAAGCGATGCGAGGCGGGCGGCGCCGTCACGGGCGCCACGCCTGGGCGGCCGACGGCAGGCGGGTGACCACACCGTCGGCCAGCCCCTCGAACTCCCCGCGCAGGAAGGGCGCGGCCAGCCGGGCAAGGCCCTTGAACCTCAGCGACGCCGCGTAGGTCAGCCGCGTGGACGTGCCCTCTTCGGCGAACCGGAGGTCGTCCCGCGCGGTCACCGTCCGGTTCTCCCCGACGAACACGAGCCGCGCGGGCTCCCGCACGACGAGCTCGTACCGCAGTTCGGTCGTACGGCCCCGGAAGCGCGACGTGTTCCGCCACCGCGCGCCCTGCCGCACCGGCCCGTCGTCGAGCCGCACGCAGCGGACGGTGCCGGGATCCCATTCCTCGGTCCGGGCGAAGTCCTCCAGATAGGCCACGACCTCGGGCAAAGGACGGCGCACCACCATCACCCGTTCCACGCTCACCACCGCAACGGCCCTCCTCCCGCTGTCCGCCGGGACGCGCGACGGCCCCGGTCGTCAGGGATTCCGGCCGCCGGGCCCGACCGGATGCACCGACGGCGGCGAAGCGGCGACCGGCCCACCGACCGGCCGAGGGCCCGGACCGTGCAGAGCCTGGGGCGGGTCAGGAACCGCGGACGGGCAGTCGGGCACCGAAGCGCACGTGCAGGCCGGCGGAGTACAGGACGCTCACGGGCGGCGCGGACCGGGCGACCGGCAGGCCGCCGGTGGCGGCCGCGACCAGTTCGTCGTCGAGCGAGAGCAACGCCGCCTCGCACAGGCGCCAGGGGTCGTGCCACAGGGGCCAGAAGTAGGTGCCACCCCGTTCGGGCGCGTGCAGCCCCCACCGAGCCGTCAGGAAGTCGTCCAGCGCGTCCGGGTCCCTCCGTCCCCCGGCCACGTCGGCCCAGACGCGCGAGCGCGGGCCCCCGGGACACCGGCGGCGGACGGTGTACAGCATCCGGTCGTCGAAGCGGAGCCGCCGTGCCGAGGCCCAGTGGTAGGGCAGACGGTACGCGGCCCGCGCCGCGAGCACCGGCAGCAGACGCGGACAGTCGAGACTGAGGAACACCACTCCGCGCCGCCCGTGACCGTCGACGCTGTAGAGCCGCACGTTGATCTCGGGGAACCGCCCGAGGACGGGGAGCGCGGGCCCTCGGGCGAAGGCGAGCTCCCGCATCTCGAAGAACACCAGCCCGACGAAGGTGCGCCCGTCGAACGTGTCGGGGCGGGTGCCCGGCGGGAAGAAGCCGGCCACGGCGCCGGGGGAGACGGCCCAGTGCACGAAGAGCAGATCGTGCCATTCCTGCCGGAAGGACAGGCCGGGGAGGGGGCGGGGCGCCGTGCGGGACACCGGCTCCGGGACCTCGGCCGACGGCGTCCGGTGCGCTCCGCGACCGCTCTCGGGCGCGCGGTCCGGGAGCGGGAACCTCAGCGGCTCATCGGGGAGTTCGGCTGCCTTCGGCCTGCCTGCGGGGCAGTGCGGGGAATGTCGGACCATCCGGACGTTGCGCATGGAACCCTCCTCGGTCGGTCCCGAACCTCTCCCACCGTCCGGCATCGCCCGTGTCGACACAAGTCGCATCGTTCGTGCACCGCTGGAGCCGTGAGCGAGGCGCCGCGGCGGCGCAGGCGGCGCCGGCAGTCCCATATCGATGCATCATCGACGCGCCTCGCGCGCGCGGCTCCCCGGCGAGACGGTGGAGACCCGGCGGCGTCCGGCCGCTGCGACCCGAGGGAGCGATCATGAGCGTGCCGTTCGTACCTCCTGAGGAGACCCCGCCCGCCGAGGGCTCCATCTCCTCGGCCCACCCCGAACGCGCCGACGGCGGTCCGTGGGAGCATCCGACGATCTGGGTCTCCGTCATCCTGCTCGGCGCCGTCCTCGGCGGACTCTTCTTCCTGTTCCGCGTCTTCGGCCTATGATCCCGCCCGCCGAGGCGGCCTCCGATCCCCTCTGCCGAGGCGGCCTCCGATCCCGTCCACCGGGTCACGTCCCGGTGGACGCGGAACCCCTCACCCGCGGACCGGGACCACCGAACCCATGGTCCGGGCCAGCCGCCGGGCCATCCAGTCCGGGCCCCTGCGCCGCACCTCGGACGTCCACCCCGGAAGACCGGGCGCCCCCTCCGCCAGCAGCTCCCGCAGCGCCTCTCCGGCCGCGCGCGGAGTCAGCCGCGACGGGTCGAGGCAGAGCCCGAGGCCGGCCTTCTCCGCGTCGTGAGCGATGCAGAACTGGTCGCTGGAGAACGGCAGGACCAGCGCGGGCGTCCCCGAGACGACGCACTCCGTGAAGGAGTTGTTCCCGCCGTGGTGGACCATCGCGTCCGCCCGCGCCAGCAGCCACCGCTGCGGCACGACGTCCGCGACGTGCATGTCCGGCCCCGCCAGAGGAGAGAGGGCACCCACGCGGTCGCCCGCGGCCACCACCACCGCGGCGTCGGGGACATGGGACCTGATCCCGCGCACGACGGCGGTTAGCACGTCGTCGCGGGCCGAGAGGAAGGTGCCGAGGGCGACGAGCACCAGCCGGCGGCGGACCGTCCGGAGGCGGCCCACCACCTCCTCCCACGCACCGCCGGGACTCGGCTCCTTCGGCGGCGAGCAGTGTCCTCCGTAGAAGAACTCCGCTGTTACCCGGGGATGTTCCGGCAGCCACGGGAACGGCGGGTAGGCGAACGCGACCGCGTGGGGCGATGCCAGCGCGAAGGCGCGTCCGGGAGCCGGGGCGGTCGGCGCGTGAGCGCGCGCGACCTCGGCGAACCGCGCGGTGAACGCCTCCTCGGCGGCCTCCGCCGCGCGCCGCAGCTCGGCCAGCTCTCCCGCGTCGGGGCGGACCGCACGAGGCCACGTGCGGGGCACGCCGAAGAGGGCCTCGGGCCCGTGCGGCACATAGGTCGGGTGTCCGGGGCAGTACGTGGCGTACGGCAGGCCGAGGCAGTGCAGCGCCAGCGTCACCGGGTAGCTGAGCTGGTCGACCACGTACCAGTCGGGCGACAGACGGGCGTGCAGTTCCCGCAGCCCCGCGAGAACGGCCGACGGGTCCCCCAGCAGGTCCTCGCCGCGGTGCCGCGCCTGGGTGAGCAGGGCCGCGACGGCCCCGCGCCGGGTGGAGGCGAGGAACTCCTCCAGCCGCTCCGCCTCCCGGGCCTCCTGTCGGGTGGCCCGGGCGATGCCGGTGTTCGCGTTCCGCGTGACGGTCAGCGGTACGAACCGCACCCCCGCCGCCTGCGCGAGCGGGGCGAAGGACGGCGCGGTCGCCAGGTGCACCTCGCAGCCCGCCCGGGCGAGCGCCCCCGCCAGCACGGACAGGGGCTGGGCGTGCGAGAGGAAGGGAGGACTGACGACCACGACGCGCTGTCGGCGGGTTCCGGTGGCACCGGGACGCGAGTGCTTCATGCCCGCGTTTCCCCCGCCCGCGTTCCGGCGGATGCGCGCGTGCACGGCGCGGGGACCGCCTCGGCGCGGGCGGGGATCGCTTGGGCGGGCGCGGGGACCGCTCGGGCTGGCGTCCGGAGACCGAGGGGCGCTGGCCGCCACGACGCCGGGCCCGTACGGCCGCCGGCACCCGCAGGTCCGTGCATCCACGCCCCCGACCCCCGGCGAACAACTCCTCGCCGCCCGTCGTCGAGGAGTTCCGATGAAACGCCCCGATCCCGCTGTGACCGTCGCCCCCGCCCGCCGGGACCCGGCTCCAGGAGGGCCCGATCCGTTCGCGGCGGCCAGGGCCGCCTACTGGAAGCCCGAGGCCCGGCCCTCGCCGGGGCGCCACGCCGCCGCCCCGGACCTCTTCGGCGAACTCGTCCGGGCCGAGTACCGCCCTGATGACGCACCGACAGGCGGGCCCGGCGCCGCGACCGCCGGGGATCTCGTCCTGGCCGGGCTGCGCCGCCGCGTTCGGGCGGGCGGCACACCGTCCCCCGAGACGTGCGTGCGGCTCCTCGCCGACGGCGACCACACCCGGGCGGCCGTCTTCGACGCATGGCCGGAGTCCGTCCGGCGCCACGGGACGGAGCGCGCCACGGCCGCCGTGCGGCGCGGCCTGCACGGCACCTGCGGCCCGCACCTCGTCGCGCCCTTGCTCGACCTCGCCGCGGCGGAGTCCCTTGTCCCCCTCGCACGGCGCGAACTGCTCCGGCTGGCCAACGCGCCCGAACGGGCGATACGGCACGCGGCGTGGCGTCTTCTCGCCGCGTACGACGGCTCCGTCCCCCTGCGTGTCTCCGGCGCCACTCCCGGACCCCGTCCCGCGGACGCCTACGAGCGTCTGCTCCACGAGGCCCTGCGGACGCCCGGACCGCCCGCCGCACCGGAGGGGAGCGCCGAGCTCCGCCCCGGGACGCTCGTCGCCCAGTCCATGCTCCTGGGGCACCTGGAGCGGCCCGGGGAAGGGCTCAGCGGCGGCCTCGGCGTCCTGCTGGGAGCCCTGGGCGACGCGCTCGCGCGGACCGGCGGCGTCGCGGGCGTCCTCACCCTCGTCACCGCCTGCGTCCCCGAACTGGAGGCCGACCCGGTCCTGCTGCGCCGGCGGGGCCCGCGGCACTGGGTGCTGCGGCTCCCCGTCGACAGCCCGCGCCCCGTACGGCCCGACGAACTGGGACGGCACCGCGAGGCGCTGGCCTGGTGGGCGACCCGGCTCCTCGGCTCGCTGGGCAGACCCGTCGACGTCCTCCACGTCCGCTACGCCGACGACGGCTCGCTCGCCCTCGCCGAGGCGGCCCGCCGGGCGGGCGCGGCCCTGGTCTTCACCGCCGCCCCAGACCCGCACCGCCAGATGACGGAGCGGCATGCCGCGCCCGGCACCGACGCCGACGCCCTCCGGTACGACCTGCACCGGGTGTTCGTCGCGGACCGGCTGGTCGACCGGGCCGACCGCGTCGTGGGCATCGCGGGTCCCGGGGGAGGAGCGGGCGAACTGCTCCACCACTTCCCGCAGCTGGCCGGCGGGGCCGGCACAGCTCCCGACGCGCCGCCGGAGGGCATCCCGCCGTACCGGGCTCCCGCGGACGGGGGCCGGCGGGTCGACTCCCTGCTCGCGGCCGTCCGTGCCCGCCTCGGCGCCACGGCCGGACCGGGCAGGCCGGACCCGCCCGCGGTGCTGCTCACCGTCGGGCGGCTGCACCCCGTCAAACAGCAGGACGTCCTCGTCCGTGCCTGGGTGGAGTCGGGGGCCTTCCGGGAGTCGGTCCTGGTCTGCGTCGGCGGCAGCCCGTCGGGCGCCGATCGCGTCGAACGCGCGATGCGCGCACGCATGGAGCGGGCCGCCGCCGGCGTCCCCGGGGCGGCGGAACGCCTGCTCCTCCTGCCCGCCCTCGCCAACGCCGATGTCCGCACGCTGGAGCGGCGACTGGCCGACCCCGCGAACGGGTTCCGCGCCCGGTACGTGTGCCCGAGCGCCAAGGAGGAGTTCGGGCTGGCCGTGCTCGAAGCCATGGAGGCAGGGCTCCTCGTCGCCGCGCCCCTGCGCGGCGGCGTCCCGCACTACCTGGACGACGGCCGCAACGGGCTGCTGATCGACACCTCCAGCACCCGGACGCTCGGCGAGGGCCTGCGCAGACTGCTCCGGGTCGACGACGGCGCGGCGGTCGCGATGGGGCGCGGCGCACAGGGCCTCGTCCGCTCCACCTACTCCTCGGACGCCATGGCGAGGGCACTGGCCCGCCACTACACGGCCGTCGCGCCCCGCACCCGTACGAGCCGGAGGCCCGCGGCACCCTCGCGGGCAGGAACCGTCCGCCGGCCCGTCGCACCGGAGGGGAGGAGCCGTACCGCGGGGGAGGACACGAGTCCTCCGGTGCCCGACGGCCCGTCGGCGGTGGGCAGCACCGCACGCGGTGCGTGCCCCCGGACCGCGTCGTCGCGGGGGTGACCCCCGCGACGGTCGCGCCGCCGAAGCCGGCACGGGAGCACCCCGTCCGGGCCCGGGGTGCTCCTGCGGACGGGGACGTGGACGCGGATACCGCGGCGAGGCCGGTCAGGCGGGGGGCTGGAGCTCCTCGTGCCGGGGGATCTCGGCGGGCACCGCCGAACGCCACGCGCCCGCACCGCAGTTCGGCGGGAAGGCCGGGAAGAGGTGCCCGGCCATGTCGATGCGCCACGTGTGCGCGGCGGCGCAGTCGCAGACGTACTCGCCGGCCTCGGGCGTGTACGTGCCGGGCAGGTAGCGGGCGGGTGCGGTCATGGTGTTCTCCTCGCTCGGTCGACGGGGCGTCGCGACGTCCTTCGCCGGCCCGTCCGGCGGCGGATGCGCGCCCGCGGCGCCGTTCACCTGGACGGCCCTGCCCGCCGACGGGGCGGGGAAGACGGACCGTCCTCGCGGTCACGGCGGCGCGTTGCCGCGCAGGCGCTCCCGTTCCCGCTCCTGCTCCAGGAGGGCGGGCAGGTCGCGCAGCCGGTCCAGACCCCGCACCGCCCGGGTCATGCGGGCGTTGCGGTCGAGCCGGTCCCGGTGCCGGTGGAGGAAGGTCCAGTAGCCGGCGGTGAACGGGCAGGCGTCCTCGCCGACCCGCCGGTCCGGACGGTAGCGGCAGGGACCGCACAGGTCGCTCATGCGGTCGATGTAGGCGCCGCCGGAGGTGTACGGCTTCGTCGTCATCCTGCCGCCGTCGGCGTACTGGGACATGCCCACCACGTTGGGCAGCATCACCCAGTCGTACCCGTCGACGAAGCAGCGGTGGAACCAGTCCGTCACGGCCGCGGGGTCCCAGCCGCGCTGGAGGGCGTGACCTCCGAGGACCATGAGACGCGGGATGTGGTGGGTCCAGCCCGTGTCGCGGACCTGGCGCAGCACCGTCGCCAGGCACCGGGCCGACACGGCGTCCGCGTCGAGCTCTTCCCACCAGCGGGGCAGGGCACCGGTGTGGCCGAGCACGTTCGACGTCCTGTACTCCTCGCCGAAGTGCCAGTAGAGGTGCCAGACGTATTCGCGCCAGCCGGCGATCTGGCGGACGAACCCCTCCACCGAGTTGAGCGGTGCCTCGCCCGCCCGCCAGACGGCCTCCGCCCCTTCCACGCACTCGGCCGGATCGAGCAGTCCGAGATTCAGGGACGAGGACAGCAGGCTGTGGCTCATGGTGCCGTCTCCGGCGAGCATGGCGTCCTCGTGCGCGCCGAACCCGGCGAGCCGGTGGTGCAGAAAGCGCCGCAGCGCGGCCAGGGCCTCCCGGCGGTCGGCAGGGAACGCCCGGGGACCGTCGCGGCCGACGAAGGAGGCGTCCCCGTCCCTCTCCCAGCGGTCCAGGTCGCGCCGGACCTCGTCGTCGACGGAGTCCTCCCGCGGGCGGTACGGCGCGGGCGCGTCGAGCGACGACGCTCCGCGCGGCGGAGGCCGGCGGTTCTCGTGGTCGAGGTTCCACGTGCCGCCCGCCGGCTCGCCGCCGTCCATGAGGAGGTCGTGGTCGCGGCGGACGTGCCGGTAGAAGGCCTCCATGCGGAGCGTGCGCTGTCCGCCCGCCCATTCGGCGAAGGCGTCGGGGCCGACCAGGAACCCGCGCGGCGGCAGCACGGTGACGTTGTCGAGCGAACGCACGAGGCGCAGGGCCGCCCGCGAGGTCGGGTGGTGCACCGTCACCCGCCCGCGGCCGACGGCGCGCCGGAGCCCTTCCCCGTAGGTGTCCGCCCGCACGTACGTGACCCGGTCGCCGAGCTCGGCGGCGCGGTGCCGCATCGCCGAGAGGATCAGGTGGGCCTTGGCGCGGTGGAATCGGCGGCGCCGGAAGACGGCCCGCGATTCGATCATGACGACGGGTGCGTCACGGGCGGGGCCGCCGTCACCCGGCCGGAGGAAGGCGGGCCCGAGCTGATCGCCGAAGAGCCAGTGCGTGTCCGTCATGCCGCATCCGTTCCCGCGCGGTGCTCCACGGCACCGCCCGTACTCCGTCCGTACCCGTTCGCACGTTTTCGCCCCGCGGCCGCCCGCCGGATGCGGCGGTCGACGGAACGGACCAGCGCCCGTCCCTCGCGGGTCCGCCCGGCGGGGGACAACAGCCTGCGCCGCGCATCCGGACCGGGACGTGCCGAGAAGAACGTGACGAAAGGTCACAAAAGGTGCATCACGAGGCGTCCGTCCGCGACCCGCCCGCCAGGGCGGAGAGCGGTGGACACGGGAAGCGAGGGGAACGCGGTGAGACTCAAGGACGAATTGCCCGTCGACCACCATCTGGCCACGGTGTACCGCTGGGGCGCGGCCCTCTGCGGAGTCATCCTGCTCGTGTTCGGCTGCCTCGGTTTCGCCGACGCGCTCAGCCCCTTCGACACCTCTGGTGACCGGATCGCGGGCATGACCACCAACACTGCCCTGAGCGTGATCTCGGTCGTCGTCGGCTTCGTCCTGCTGGCGGGCGCCGCCGTGGGCGGGAACGCCGCCTCGACTCTGAACCTGACCGTCGGTGGCTCTTTCCTGATCAGCGGGTTCTACCACCTGTTCGTGCTGGACCGGCCGGCCAACTTCCTGGACTTCGGCATGACCAACGTGATGTTCAGTTTCGTCATGGGGCTGCTGATCCTCACGTTCGGGATGTACGGGCGGGTCTCCAGCAAGCTGCCCCACGACAACCCGTACTGGCGCCGGCGCCACCCGCGCGAGGCCGCCGCGGAGTCTCTGGCCCGGCGCCGGGCCGCCGTCCTGGCGCGGGACGAGCGGGCCGTGCCGCCGTCGCTTCCCGGCACGTCCTCGCCGGCGCTGCCGGAAGGTCCGCCGCGGTGACCGGCGGCCGTCGGGAGGGGGCCCGGCTCCGCGACGACGGCGCGGGGTTCTCCGGAGCGCGGGTGCTGATCGTGGGGGCGACAGGGGAGATCGGGGGCCTGGCGGCGCGGTCGCTGCACCGGCGGGGAGCGTCGGTGGCCCTGGCCGGCCGGGACGCCGGGCGCCTCACCGAGCGGTCACGGCAGGCGGGCGCGTGCCCCCGCCGCGTCTTCGACGCCTATGACCTCGACGGCTGCGAGGGGCTGGCGGCGTGGGCGGCGGGCTCCCTCGGAGGGCTGGACCGCGTCGTCGTCGCCGTCGGCGTGGCCGGCTTCGGGCGTGCGGAGGACGTCGGAGAAGCCGCCGCCGAGCACCTGATGACCGTGAACGCCCTCGCGCCCATGGCCGCCGTCCGGGGCGCCCTTCCCCTGCTCGCGGCCGGCGGGGTGGTCGCGGTCGTGACCGGCGCGGTGGTCGACGCGCCGCCGCGCGGCATGGCCGACTACGCGGCCGCCAAGGCGGCGCTCGCCACCTGGCTGGAGGTGGTGGGCCGGGAGCAGCGGGCCCGGGGCGTTCGCGTCCTCGACGTACGGATGCCCCACCTGGACGGTGGTTTCGCCGCCCGGGCCGTGACCGGGAGCGCGCCCGCGCTGCCTCCCGGCGCCGACCCGGTGGCGTCCGTCGAGCGCCTCCTGGTCGCTCCCCTCGCCGGCGCGCCGGGCAGCCGGTGATCACCGTCCGCGGGGGCGCGGACGGTCAGCGGCCGGTCGGCCAGGGGCTGTCGGCGCCGGCGGCGGCGGGGTGTTCGGTGCGGGCGGGGCAGCAGCCGATGGGGCAGAGGTCGTGGGAGGGTCCGAGGGCGCCCAGGGCGCAGCGCTCCGTGCGCGTGCCGCGTTCGGTGGCGGCGCGTTCCAGGAGCAGGTCGCGGACGGCGGCGGCGAAGCGGGGGTCGGCGCCGACGGTGGCCGAGCGGCGGACCGGCAGGCCCAGCTCGGCGGCCTTGGCGGTGGCCTCGGTGTCGAGGTCGTAGAGGACCTCCATGTGGTCGGAGACGAAGCCGATCGGCACCATGACGGCGGCGGGGGCGCCGGCCGCGCTCAGTTCCTCCAGGTGGTCGCAGATGTCCGGCTCCAGCCAGGGGATGTGCGGGGCGCCGCTGCGGGACTGGTAGACGAGCTTCCAGGGGTGGTCGGTGCCGGTGCGCTCGCGCACCGCGGCGGCGATGAGGCGGGCGACGTCGAGGTGCTGTTTGACGTAGGCGCCGCCGGGGCCGTGGTCGGGGAGGGGTCCGGAGGTGTCGGCGGCGGAGTCCGGGATGGAGTGGGTGGTGAAGGCGAGGTGGGCGCCGGAGCGGACGGAGTCGTCGAGGTCGGCGAGGGAGGCGAGGACGCCGTCCACCATGGGCTCCACGAAGCCGGGGTGGTTGAAGTAGTGGCGGAGTTTGTCGACGCGGGGCAGCGGCAGGCCCTCGGCCTCCAGGGCGGCGAGCGCGTCGGCGAGGTTCTCGCGGTACTGGCGGCAGCCGGAGTAGGAGGCGTAGGCGCTGGTGGTGAGGACGGCGATGTGGCGGCGTCCGTCGCGGACCATCTCGCGGAGGGTGTCGGTGAGGTAGGGGGCCCAGTTGCGGTTGCCCCAGTAGACCGGCAGGCCCAGGCCGGCCTCGGCGAAGTCGGCCCGCAGCGCGTCGAGCAGGGCCCTGTTCTGGCCGTTGATCGGGCTCACGCCGCCGAAGAGGAAGTAGTGCTGCCCCACCTCCTTGAGCCGCTCCCTGGGGATGCCGCGGCCGCGCGTCACGTTCTCCAGGAACGGGACGACGTCGTCCGGGCCCTCGGGACCGCCGAAGGAGAGCAGCAGCAGGGCGTCGTACGGGGCGGGATCGTGCTGATCGGACATGGGGCGCATCCTCGTGGTGGTGCGGACGGATCAGTTCCGTACTTCCGCCCCCGGCGCGTTCGGGATGCGCTTCGCCCCCAATGGGTCGGGTGACCGACCGCACGCGCGTCCGGTGTCCCACCGTGCATCCGGCGGCACGCTCGGTACCGAAGCCCTGGCACCCGACACCTTCGAGGAGCCTTCAGCATGGGTCGACTTCCCCTCACGGCGGCGCGCGCCTCCGCCGTCCTGCTCGCGGCCGGCCTCGCCGCCGCGGCACTGACACCCGCCGCCTCCGCCGGCCAGGCCGGGCCGGTCCCCGCCGTCCGTTCCGTGGACCTCGCCCGGTACGGCGGCACCTGGTACCAGCTGGCGGCGGTTCCGCAGCTGTTCGAGATCCAGTGCGCCAAGAACGTGAAGGCCGTGTACGGCCCCACCGCGCGGGGCACCGTCGCGGTGACGAACAGCTGCGCGACCTGGCTCGGCACCACGAGCAGGATCTCCGGCGAGGCCCTTCCTCTCGACGCCACCGGGGCCCGCCTCAACGTCTCCTTCCTTCCGTGGAAGGGGGGTTACCGCCACGGGACCGAGGCCAACTACATCGTGGCCGGTCTCGGCCCGGCGTACGAGTGGGCGCTGGTGACCGACGAGGACCGCACCTCCGGTTTCGTGCTCTCCCGCACCGCACGGCTCGACCAGACCCGCACGGCGGACGTCCTCGACGCGATCCGGCGCGCCGGGCTCGACCCGGCGGACTTCCGCACGACCCGTCAGGACGGCGGAGACCCCGGCTGGCGTCTGGCCCCCTGAGAGCCGTCGGGGCCCCCCGCGGGCGGCGGCCCGCCCGCCCGGGGGCGGGGGCCCCGCGGCCGCGCCGCCGGCCCGCCCCCCGCCCCCCCCCCCGACCCGGTCTCGGACCTCGGCCCCGGCCGGCGGGCCGGAGCCGCCTCAGTCCTCGGCGGCGGTGACACGCTCCGTCCGTCCCCACAACTGGTAGGGGCGGAGTCGCTGCGTGCGGTCGAGATGCGGAACGGCCACGGCGCGACGGAACTCCGAGATCTCTCCCGGCAGACGGTCGGTCGCGGGGCGGCGGGGCTGCTCGTGGGGGAGGGGCGGGGGCGTCATGCCCCGCTGCAGACGGAAGCCGAGGACGAACCCGGCCAGGAGCACGGTGACGACGATCAGTCCGATGAGGGTGTGCATGGTGACCTCCGGGGAGGGAACGGACCATCACTCCCTCTACGCCGTCCCGGCGGCCCGCGGATGCACACGGCCCCGCCTCACCACCCGACCGGCCGAACCCGGCGGGCGCCCAGGCCCCCAGGACCCCACGCCCGCTGCCGCGCCGTCACCGCGCCACCTCCACCGCGGTCACGACCAGGTTGTTCTGGTACCCGCCCTGGTCCCGGACGTACGGACCGGCGCAGGTGACCAGCGTGAGGACGGGCGCTCCGTCGCGCCGGAACACGCCGGAGCCCGCCAGGGCGTCCTTGGCGACCGTGCGCCGGGCCGTGACGCGATAGGAGACCGCGGTTCCGTCCCGCCTGCCCACGACCACGCGATCGCCCTCGCGGACGTCGGCGAGGGCGGCGAGCACGCCGAGACCGCGGCCGGTGGCGTCGACGTGACCGACGAGCACCGAGGACCCGGCCGGCGCGCCGGGAGCGGGGGAGAAGCGGTACCAGCCCACCCGGCCGGGGTCCTCGGGCACCTCGACCTGTCCGTCCTCGGCCACGCCGACCCGGTAGACCGGAGCGCTGAGCCGGAGCCGCGGGACGGAGACGTCCGCGGGCTCGGCGGGAACGCCCCGGCGCGGCGACCCGGCCGGACCGTCCGCCGGCGGGGACGCGGCCGGCGGGGACGCCGCCGGCGGTGACTCCGTCCGCGTCGGGACGCTGCCGAAGTCGGGCGCCGCGCCGGGGTCGTCCCGCGCCAGGAGGACCCCGATCCGGACGACCAGCAGCACGCCGACGAGCGCCGAGGTCAGGGCGAGGAGCCGTACGAGCCGTGGGGCGGGCCCGGCCATGGGGGAGCACCTCTCGATCGCGGGATGACAGCAGGCCGCGGCCCCCTGCGCCAGGAGGCCGCGACCGGTCGGATGCCGGACGTCACCGGCATGTGCCGCGTGTCAGCCGGCGTCGGTGCGCCGCCGGACGAGCGCGACGGACGCGGCGAGGGCGACCAGGGCGGCCAGCGAGAGCGCGCCGATCTGCGCGGCCTCGTTGTGGGCGGCAGCCTGTCCGGTCTCACCGGCCGGCACGCCCGACGGCGCGGAGTGCATGCCGTCGATCGTCTGCGTCTTCAGCGCGAGGTTCTTGTCGGCCGCGCTGCCCCAGGCGTAGACGATGGTGTTGGCGCCCTCGGCCAGGTCCAGGTCGGCCGGGCCGATGGCCACCGTGTCGGTCCCGGCGAGCACCACATCCGCGGAGACGCTGCCGGCCGCCACCTCGCCCTTCTTCTCGCCGGGGTTCGTGAGCCCCTCGAACACGACCTTGCCGTCGGCCCGGACGTCGACGGCGGGTGCGGCGGCGACGTGCCGGACGGTCAGGCGCGCCTTGCCGGCCGGGACCTTGGAGGTGTCGTTGACGAACGCGTCGAGAGCGGGCTTGCCGTCGGCCGTCAGGTGGGCCACGAGGGTCGCGTTCGCGCCCGCGGGGACGCTGACGGTCTTCTCGACGGCGGGCGTGCCGGAGGGCCCCTCGCCGTCCTTGAAGATCTTGATGTCGTACGAGCCCGCCTTCAGTTTCAGCGGGTCGGTGAGGGTCCCCGGGGCGAAGTCGGGCAGGAGCTCCTTGTCGCCGGCGAAGACGTCCACGGTGAGTCCGGGTACCGCGTGCAGCACGGTGACGGTCGCCTCGTCCTCCCCGGCCTGAACCGCGGCCCACGCGGGCGCGCCGGCGGTCAGGGTCAGCGCGGCGGCGGTGCACAGAGCGAGGGAGGCACCGGTGGTACGAGAAGTCATGGCAGGTTCCTTGTCTCGTGGTCGGTAAAGCCTTGACCGTGTCTTGGTGGCTTTTCGGTCCGCGCCCGCGAATCGGTTTCACCTGAGGCCCGTCCTTTTCTTCCCGCAGTCGCATGTTCGCCCATTCCGCCCAAATCATCTCTTTTCGCATCCGGTGGTGAACGGACCCGCGAATACCCCGGTGTGACGCCGACCGGTCCCGAACGGTCGCGCCGCGTGTCCCGGCGGGGCCGAAGCGTCTCGTCCCCGCCGACCGCACTCACCGGAAGGTCACTCGATGATCATCAAGAAGCTTCACGACACCGGAGTCCGCAGTGAGCACGCGTATCTGGCGGCCGTCGGTTCGATCGGACTGTCGCTCGCCACGTGGCTGACCTCCAGCAAGCGCGAGAACCTGGAGCGGGCCGACCGCTGGGGGATCTTCGTGGGCGAGTGGGCGCCCACGTTCTTCGCCCTCGGGCTCGCCCTGGCGAACTACGAGCGCGACGAGACCGGGCATCCCGGCCTCTGACCCCCGACGCGTGACGACGGCGCCGTGCGCCCCGGCCGAGAACCGGGGCGCACGGCGCCGTCGCCGCTCGGCCGCTCACCCCCGCGCGAACCCCCGCCCGGCCCCCGCCGGTTGGCGCCCGGCAGGACGTCGTGATCCGCTTGGCCCCGTGGGCACCTCTCCGCTGCCGCCTCGTCCCGAGGGACCCGTTACGGCGGTCAGCATCGCGACCCCTCTCCTTTCCCCGGACCGATCCGGAGACGACCGGTGTCCGACACCCCGCCCTCCCCCGCGTGCGCCCACTGCGGGGCACGCGACGACGAGCCGCCGCACGACGACGTCCTGCGCGGTTCCTTCGAAGCCGTCTTCACCCACTGGTACCCCCAGGTCCTGCGCTGGGCCCGACGCCGCTGCGTCGACCTCCACGACGCGGAGGACGTCGCCCAGCACGTGTTCACGGAGGTCTGGCTGCACTCCCACCGGTACTGCCCCCGCCGCGGAAGCCTGGGACCGTGGCTGTACGGCATCACCGCCCACAAGGCGGCCGACGCGTCGGCCGCCGCGGTCCGCCGCCACGAAGGCGCGCGCGACCTGCGGCGGCTCCCGGCCCCGGAGACCACCGACACCTGTGCCCGGGCGGTCGAACGCCTGGGACTCGCCCCCCACTTGGCGGGCCTGTCACCCGACCGCCGCGAAATCCTCTTCCTCGCCTACTACCTCGGCCTCACCCAGCCCGAGATCGCCCGGCGCCTCGGTCTGCCGATCGGCACCGTCAAGAGCCACACCCGGAGGGCCCTGAAGTCGCTGGCCCCCGCCGTCACCGACCGCGCATGACCCCGCAGCGGGTCACGCTACACGCGGCCCTGACGCAGCGACGGCCCGGCCGACCGCGCGCGTGCGCACGCCGGGCCGCCCCAAGGAGGGGTGGGCGTGAGCCACCCTTTTCCTCATCCCTGGGCGGAAGCGGGCGCCGGCGGTGGTCAGGGCAGCCGTGTCACGCCTACTGCTCGCCCCCGGAATTCCTCAGGACCTCGATGACGGCGGCGTAGCTCGCGGAGCCGTGGCCTGCCGCCTTCGCCCGCTCCATGGTGGACTTGAGCAGTTCGGGCAGGGCGTTGTCGACGCCACGGGACGACGCCGCGTGGAGCAGGTGGTCGATGGCCGCGATCTGCACGTCGAGGGTGGCGTCGTCGCCCGGGTAGTGGCCGGCGTCGACCTGGGGCGCGTAGGTGGTGAGGAAGCCGGCGACGGCGGTCAGCCAGCGGAGCGCGACGGGGGTGAAGGCCGTCGCTGGCGTCTTCTCGGCGCCGACCAGCGCGGTGCCGTGCAGCCAGCCGGTCATGGTGGACCACATCAGGCCGAGCAGGGCGGCGTCGTAGAGGGAGGCCAGGCCCGGTTCCGTCCCCAGGAACAGGGGGTCGCCCAGGGATTCCAAGGTCGTGCGATGGGCGTCGAAGGCGTCCCGGGAACCGCTGTAGAGAAACATCATCTCGGGGCTGCCGACGCCCGGCGGGGTGGTCATGATCGCACCGTCGAGGTAGTCGGCGCCGTGCGCCCGGGCCCACGAGGCGGCCTCGTCGGCCTGCTCGGGAGAGCCGGAGGTGAGGTTGACGAGAACCTTGCCCTGGAGGGACCCGGCGACGGGGTCGAGGACGGTGTGCAGCGCGTCGTAGTCCAGGACGCACGCGATGATCACGGGGCTCGCCGCGACCGCCTCCGTGGGTGTCGCGGCCGGCCGGGCGCCCCGCTCCGCCAGGGCGTCGGCCTTCTGGGCCGAGCGGTTCCAGACGGAGGTTGCGTGGCCCCGCTCCAGCAGGACGGAGGCCAGCGCCGAGCCCATCGAGCCCAGGCCGATGACGGTCACTGACGACTGATCAGCATGCATGTCAGATCCTTCTGTTGGTCCGCGCGCGGCGGTCGTTCACGTGACGACCAAGATCGCAGCGAGCCGTGGCGGGCGACAGTGACACCGGTGACAGCGACCACCAAATTCCTGCCGTACCGTTCGGGGCATGAGTCCTGGTTCCGTCGCCCTCGTCGTGACCGACGACATCGGGTTCCCCTCGTGGGACCTGTACGAGGTGGGCATCGCCTGCACCGTCTTCGGGAAGCCGCAGCCCGACCTGGCCGACCCCTGGTACGACCTGCGGCTGTGCAGCATGGGGGAGGGGGAACAGGGTGGTTCCGCCGCCGGCACGGGGCTGACGCTGCGTACCCGCCACGGCCTCGACGACCTCGTCGGAGCCGACACCGTCATCGTGCCCTCGGTGCCCGACCCCTGCGTCGACGAGGGCAGACCGCTGCCGCCCGCACTGATCGAGGCCCTGCGCCGCGCCGCCGAGGCGGGCGCCCGCATGGTCTCCCTGTGCACCGGCGCCTTCGCGCTCGCCGAGGCGGGACTGCTCGACGGGCGGCGCGCCACCGCCCACTGGATGCACACCGCCCAACTGGCCGAGCGCTACCCGAAGGTGCGGGTCGACGACTCGGTGCTGTACGTGGACGACGGCGACGTGCTCACCAGCGCCGGCCTGACCGCCGGGCTCGACCTCTGCCTCCACCTGGTGCGCCGCGACCTCGGCGCACACGTCGCCAACCAGCTGGCCCGCCGGATGGTGGTGCCCGCGCACCGGACCGGCGGCCAGGCGCAGTTCATCGACCTGTCCGTGCCCACCACCGACGACCGGAGCCTGGCACCCGTGCTGGACTGGGCCCGCGCCCACCTCGACCGCCCGCTGACGGTCGAGGACCTGGCCCGGCGGGCGTCGATGAGCACGCGGACCCTCCACCGCCGCCTCCACGCGGCCACCGGGACGACCCCCCTCCGGTGGCTCCTCAACCAGCGCCTGGCGCGGGCCCAGAGTCTGCTGGAATCCACGGACCTGCCCATCGAGAAGATCGGCGAACTGAGCGGCCTCGGCACGGCGAACAACCTCCGCCACCACTTCCTCCGACAGGTGGGGGTCTCGCCGAGCGACTACCGACGCGCCTTTCCGCGGACGACGCCCTGAGCCCTGTCCCGCACGTGAGCGCAGCGTGCGGACGGGGAAGGAGCCGCTGCGGTCGTCCGGCGGCCGGACCGGAATTCAGGGCCGGGGGGCAGGAGTTCCCGGACCCTCGACATTCGCCAGCATCCTCCGCAGAACCTTGAGCGCCGCCACGTACTCCTCGTCGCTGATTCCTTCGTGCACCACCGCGCGCACTTCGGTCGCCAGCTCACGGATCCGCACCCGGGCGCTCTCCCCGGTGTCCGTGAGGTGGATGTGTCCGGCGTCGTCGCTCCGCAGCCATCCCCGGTGGAGCAACTGGTCGACGGCGCGGGAGATCTCGTGCGGCCCGTCTGCGAGGTGCGACAGCTGTGCGACGACGTCCTCGCGGGTCGGAGCCGCGGGATCGCCGTGGACGCGGTTGAGGACCCAGTACTGCGGCTGGCTGACGTCCTTCGTGGCCATGGCGTCCCGCAGGTGCCGGGTAACGGCCGCGTGGGTCAGGCCGCACCAGTACCCGATGGGCTGGGAGGCCAGCATGTCGTCGGTGGCACGCGGATGCGCGGGAGCCTGATCGGTGGTCGTGGCGTTCGCTGATTCCATGATCACGACACTACGTGGGCTGCCACTCCTGTGCGCCGAGAAGGCGGAAGCGGTCACCGCGCGGTGACCGCCGCCTGCGCGTGCCGCGCCGGCTACGCCTGGCCGGTCTCGAAGCGGCTGATCCGGTCACCGGTGACGGTGAAGGACCAGCGGGTGCGCATCGTGCCCCAGGTGGAGTTGGTGTACGAGGCGGTGAGGACGCGGCCGTCGGGAGAGGCCGACTCGACGTCCATGCGGCCGTCGGAGGAGAAGACCTCCTTCTCCAGCCACGCGTTCAGGTCGCGGTCGGTGCCGTCGTCGGCCATGGTGGCGTCGGGCGTCAGGACGGCATGGAGCGCTTCCCTGTCCCCCGCGTTGAGGGCGTCGACGAACGCGGCCACGGCGGGGTCGTTGAGCTGTACGGACATGACATCTCCTGTGGGTGGGGGAGGAAGGAGGTGGCCGGCGCCGCAACCGGCCGGTGGAGCTTGCCGGTTGCGGTTCCGGTGCCGGCGCGCGGCGGTCAGCGGGTGGTGTAGCCGCCGTTGAGGAAGAGCGTCTGGCCGTTGGCCCACCAGCCGTCGAGGAGCAGATGGCGGACCCACGGGACGATGTCCTCGATCTTCGTCAGGTCGCCGTTCATCGCCGACGACTTGTGGTACGCGACGGAGTCGTCGTCCTCCGCCGGGTAGAAGAACGAGGTGTCCATCGGTCCCGGCGCGATGTTGTTGACCGAGATGTTCCGGCCGAAGAGCTCCTTCGACAGCGCCCGCGTGAAGTGCTCGACCGGCGCCTTGCTGCCGGCGTACGAGGAGTACAGCCCGGTGTACGCGGCCAGCAGCGAGGTCAGGACGGTGATGATCTTCCCGCCGTCCTCGATGCGCCGGGCCGCTTCGCGCATCACGAAGAACGCCGCCTTGGAGTTGACGGCGAACATCTCGTCGTACTCCTCCTCCGTGATCTCGGTGAGCGGCTTCTTGAGCACCATGCCGGCGGTGTTGATGCTGTAGTCCAGCTTGCCGAACCGGCTGACGACCTCGTCGAAGACCCGCTCCACCTCGGCGACCTTCGTGAGGTCCGCCTGGATCGCGAACGCCTCGCCGGGGCCCTGGTTGATCCGCGCGACGACGTCCTCGGCCTGGGCCTTCGAGGAGTCGCTGTTGTAGTGCACCGCGACCCGTGCGCCCTCGGCGCCCAGCGTCGTGCTGATCAGTCCGCCGAGGTTGCGTGACGCGCCTCCGACGAAGGCGACCTTGCCGCTGAGCGTCTTGTCCGGGGTCTTCACCATGACAGCCTCCTTGCATGAACGTGCGGACGAGCGAGCGAGTGAACGAGCGCGAATGCGGCTGCGCCGTCCTCCCGTGCGTGTCCCATCTCACCGGCTGAGCGGCCGACGCTCTTGAACGATCCGACCTTCCGTGGAACGAACCGCTCACCGTCGGGAAGAGGTAGGAGGGGGGAGGGGCGGGGGTCTCAGCCGCTGCCGCGTCCGTGGCCCTCCCCGTTCCCGTTGCGGAGGAGGCCTGGCGTCGTCCCGGTGTGGCGCCGCATCACCCGCGTCAGATGGCTCTGATCGGAGAAGCCGTGTTCCAGCGCGATCTCCGCGATGGGCCGGCGGGTGCGCAGCAGGGCCTCCCGCGCGCGCTCCAGCCGTACCTGGGTGACGTACTGGTGCGGGGACGCGCCCACCGATGCCTTGAACGAGCGGGTGAAGTGCGAGGCGCTGACGCCCGCCACGGCGGCCAGGTCCTCCAGGCCGATCCGGGTGTCGAGGTGCGCGTGGATGAAGTTCACGACCTCGGCCAGCCGTCGTGGCGGCAGACCGCCGCCTTCCCGTACCGCGGGGCGGGTGGCGCCCCCGCACGTGCGCATGACGACGGCGGCCGCCGCCTGGACGAGCGAGTCGGCGTACAGCGCGTCGGGCGCGTCCGGCCGCTCGAACTCCGTCACCAGCCGCTCGACCAGCGTCTTCAGCAGGGGATCGGTGAAGTGGAACCGGGGCTCCAGCTCGAAACGGCCCGCCGCCCCTCCCTCGGCCGCCAGCTTCTCCAGCCAGGCCGGGTCGAACGCGAGCAGCAGCAGCTCCACGTCGTCCTGCCAGCGCGGCCTGGACACCCACCCCGCCGGGTTGACCAGCGCCTCGCCGCTGTGAAACCGCTCCACACGGGCGAATCCGTCGGCTGACCAGCGCAGATTCGCCGAACGACCGGTATGGACCACCAGGACGTGATGGGAGGGCCCGACCGGTGGCGGCGCGCTGTCCGCGACGCCCGCCGCGCGCTCCACGCCGCGCTCGACGACCGCGTGCGCGAGCCGGTCGCGGCTGCCGGACAGACACCGCAGATGAGGCTTGATGGACGAACTGCTCACCCACCCATCCTTGCCCGTCTCCTCCCGTCCCGCCAGCTCCGGGGCGTCCCCGGCCGTCACCCTGAGTGGCCGCCGCTCGCCCGCTGCCGTTCGGACCGCGACGCGCAGTGCACACGTACGCGCACGGTGCAGCAGGGGGCTTGACGGTGATGACGCTACGTCAGATATGAAGGTGCCCCGTCCCTGCCCGCCGCCCTCGCTGGAGGTCCCCATGCGCCGCAACGCCGCCCTGTTCCTCGCCTCCGTGCTCCTCGCCGGTACGGTCGTCGCCGTCCCCGCAGCCCAGGCCGCACCCCGGGACGCGGCGGTGGGCGTGCCGCGGCCGGTCGTGCTCGTGCACGGCCGCAACGCCGGGCCCGGCGTCTGGGGCTCGCTGACGCAGCGGCTCGTCGCCGCCGGGACGCCCGCGGACCGCGTCTTCGCGTGGCGTTACGACTCGACGCAGTCGACCAACGAAGTGCTCGCGGGCCGCCTCGCCGCATACGTCGACGACGTGCTCCGGCGCACGGGCGCCGACCAGGTCGACCTCGTCGCGCACAGCCTCGGTTCCCTGCCGACGCGCTGGTACGTGAAGTACGGAGGAGGGGCCAAGGTCCGGAACTGGGTCTCGCTCGCCGGGCCCAACCACGGGACCGGCCTCGCGTGGGCCTGCGCCTTGTGGGACCAGGGGTGCCGCGACATGACGCCCGGCTCGTACGTCGTGTCCCGCCTCAACGAGGGCGACGAGACGCCCGGCGACGTCCGCTATACGACGTTCTGGTCCGCCGGGGACGGGCAGATCATCCCCACGAGCAGCACCTCCCTGGCCGGGGCGCGCAACGTGAAGGTGGCCGACATGGGCCACAACGACCTGCTCGGCGACCCGAACGTCGCCGAGCAGGTGCTCTCCACCCTCACGGCGCCGTGAGCCGGCCCCCGAGCCCTTCGCCTCAGATGCCGAGCCATTTCTCGCGGGCCCAGTCCCACACCGTCTCCCAGCGGTCCCCCGTGAGGCCGCCCGCCCCGACGCAGGACCAGAAGACGACGGCGTCGTCCGGGCCCACGAGGTGCGACGCCACCTCACCCGGATCTGGGACGGCGCGACGACCGCGCTGCTCGGCAGGATCAACGCCGAGGGATTCCTGGGCTATTGGCCGTCGGTCGCCTCGGGCGAGAACGCCGACCCGCGCGATCGCGGATACGCGAAGTGGCTCGTCGACACGGAGAAGGTGGTGTTCTCGACCACTCTGACCGAGGCCGACGCCTCGTGGGCCCGCACCCGCGTGGTGAACGCTCCCGTCGCGGACGTCGTCACCGAGCTCAAGGCCACGGGTGAGGGCGACATCCTCGCCAACAGCAGCGCCGGCGTCATCAAGGCGCTGCTCGCGGCGGACCTGCTGGACCGCCTGTACCTGATGGTCATTCCCGAGATCGTCGGCGGCGGACAGCGCCTGTTCGACGACGGCCTGCCGGGCTCGCGGTGGAAGCTCACCCACCAGGAGACCGGCGACGCGGGCGAGATGGCTCTGGTCTACGACCGCGTGCGCTGATCAGCGGCCCCGGCCCGCGTGGGCCCCTCCTTGGATGCGACGCGTCCCACCGGGTCGGTCTCGGTCGTCAACGCCTCGCACGCCTTCGGCCACGCCGGGCTGCCGGGGTGGAGCTGAGTACGGAGGTAAGCGGTGGTGAGGCGGGCGAGAGCGGCGACGCGCCCGGGGTTCTCGTCCGTGGTCTCGGCGGCGTCGTACCCGGCGACCCCGCCCAGTCCGCCTCCGCGCCGAACAGGGTGAGCAGGGTCTTGGGGTCAGGGTCGAGGGTGTAGGCGTCGGCATGCCAGTCCGGCCCCCTGTCCGTGAAGTGGCGGGGGTCGTCCTTGTCGCCGCCGACGACCAGCGCGGGCGCGGACATGGTCGAGAAGTCGACGGCCCCGATGATCGGCCACTGTTCCGCCATGGGCCCGTTGAAGGCGTCGCCGCCCCTGCCTGGCGCGGCGAGCAGCACGCTCGACGTGATCCGGGGCTCGACCAGGTGGACCAGGCTGCCGGTGTCGGGGTCGTGGAGTCCGGCGCCGAGCAGGAGGGCGGCGGTGAAGCCGCCCAGCGAGTGCCCGACGACGGCGACCTTGCCGGGGTCGAGCCGCCCGGCGAGCTGCGGCATGGTGCGCTCGATCACGTCGAGCCGGAGACGGTGCTCGCCGGCGCCGAGGTGTTCGTCGCCTCCGGCGTCGACGCGCCGATCCGCCAGATCGCGGCACGGGCGGGCGTCGGCATGGGGACGGTCTACCGCCACTTCCCGACCCGGGCCGATCTGGTCACGGCCGTCTACCAGCACCAGATCGAGGCGTGCGCCGAGGCCGGCCCCCACCTGCCGGCCCGTGCGGAGTCCCCCTTCGACGCCCTGTGCCAGTGGATCGACCTCTTCGTCGACTTCCTGGTCACCAAGCACGGGCTCGCCGACGCCCTGCAGTCCGACAGCGACCGCTTCGCCGCGCTGCACGCCGCCTTCCTCGACCGCCTGCTGCCGGTCTGCGCCCAGCTGCTCGACGCCGCCGCCGAGGCCGGCGACATCAGGCCCGGCACGCGGCCGTACGCGCTCATGCGCGGCGTGGGCAACCTGTGCATCGGGCGCGACGACGACCCTCGCTACGACTTCCGGCGCCTGATCGCCCTCCTCCTCCAAGGCCTCCGACGACCCCACGGGTCCTGAGCGCCGGCCGGTCCGCTGGTGCGGGTATGGGGCGGGGTGTCCGGTTCGGGAGGCCGGGGCGCGGACGGCGGTGGCGTGCGCACCTCAATTTCCGCTCAGATGTGATGACGACCGTTCGGATGCGTCTCTACTGTCCTCTCATTCGAACAGGACGGAGCACGAGGTCGATGAGCGGTGTGGCAGTGTCGGGGGAGCGCGCGGATGTGTCCCGGGGGTCGGCCCCGGGTGATCCGGCCGTCCCGTCCGGAGCGAGGAAGCGTTTCGGCGCACTGCACGGGCCGCGGGTCACCGGCCGGGCGTTCGGCCGCGCCGCGGCCGTCGTCGCCGTCATCGGGCCCCGCCGCACCCGCCCGGCCGGTGTCCTCGCGGGCGCCGTCGTCCTGGCCCTCACCGCCACCGGCTGCGGCCTGGGCGACGAGCTCGGCGGCGGGGGCGAGAAGATCACCATCGGCATCAAGGCCGACCAGCCGGGCCTGGGCCTGAAGGCCCCGGACGGCTCGTACACGGGCTTCGACGTCGACGTCGCCACGTACGTCGCCGAGAAGCTGGGCTACTCCGCGGACGACATCGTCTGGAAGGAGGCCCCCTCGGCGCAGCGCGAGGACCTCATCAAGAACGGCGACGTGAAGTTCGTCGTGGCGACCTACTCGATCAACGAGAAGCGCCTGAAGGAGGTCGACTTCGCCGGTCCGTACTTCCTGACCCACCAGGACCTGCTGGTCCGCGGCGACGAGGTCTCGATCACCAAGGTCGAGGACCTCAACTCCCGCAAGCTCTGCTCGGTCACCGGCTCGACTTCCGCGCAGAACGTCAAGGAGAAACTGGCCCCGAAGGCCGACCTCCAGCAGCTCGGCGGCTACTCGGACTGCCTGAAGGGCCTGGAGGAGAAGAAGGTCGACGCGCTCACCACGGACGCCGCCATCCTGGCCGGGTACGCCTCGCAGCAGCAGCACTGGGGCAAGTTCAAGCTCGTCGGCCTGTCCCTCAGCGACGAGAACTACGGCATCGGCCTCAAGAAGGGCGACACCGCGCTCAAGGAGCAGATCAACAAGGCCCTCGCGCAGATGGTGTCCGACGGCACCTGGCGGAAGCTCGTGAGGAAGCACTTCAGCCTGTCGAACTACACGAGCGAACCCCCGCCGAACATCCAGAACTGACACCGTCCCGGCGGACGGGCCGCGTCGATGCGGCCCGGACGTGCGCCACGACGACTTCTGCGCCGGCCTGCCCGACGTCGGTCGCGAAGCCGCGACCGACGTCCGGCATCGGCGGCAACCCGCTGTGCGGCGCGCGGATTTCCTTGGACGGGCCCCGGAAGGCCGCGTACCGTGGGGCGTCACGCCCTGAGACGAACGGAAGGAGGCGAGTGCCGTGCGGTGCACACCATTCCAGCGCTCCCCCTTCCGCTGGCCCGGCGTGGCACGTCAGTTCTGACCGGGAGCGCGCCAAGCAGCCCGTATCCCGGAGGAATTCATGACCGGTCCGGTCATCCGCGCGCTCTCCGCGAGCGACGCCCCGCTCTTCGACGCACTGCCCGACCCTCTCGGCGCCCGTGAAGGTCACCGGCGCACCCGGTTCCGCCCCGACTGGATGCGCGTCGCGCTGCGCGGCGGCGAAGTCGTCGCACGCGGCGCCTGGTGGGGCGGCCCCGAGGACGAGGAGCCCGTCAACATCAACTGGTTCGACGTGGCCGAGGGCGAGGAAGAGGCCGGGGCGGAACTCCTGCGCTCCGCTCCCTGGCAGGTCGAGCTGGAGATCAACCTGCCCGGCGGCTGGCGGGACGAGCCCGGCCTGCGCGCGGCGGCCGAGGCGCGCTTCGCCGCCGCACGAGCCGCAGACTACGAACTCCTCGTGGAACGCTTCCTGTACCGCTGGACCCCCGAGCGAGGCCTGCCGAAGCGGCCCGGACGGCTCCGCTTCCGCGCCGAACCCGACGACTCCGTGTTCTTCGACGCGTTGCGCCGCATCCACTCCGTCACCCTGGACGCGCACGCGCTCAGGGCCGTCCAGGAGGGCGGCCTCGACCAGGCCGCCCAGGAGGAACTCGACTTCTTCCACTGGTGCCCCTCCCCGCGGGAGTGGTGGCAGACCGCGCACACACCGGACGGCGACCTGGCCGGCATCCACATCCCGGCCCACAACCCCTCCGGACCGACCATCGGCTTCATCGGAGTCGTCCCGGAACAACGCGGCCACGGCTACGCCTACGACCTCCTCGCCGAGTGCACCCACCTTCTCGCCGAGCAGGGCGCGGAGTTCATCACCGGAGCGACGGACCGGGCCAACGTCCCCATGGCGGCGAACTTCGCCAAGGCCGGCTTCCCCGTCGTCCGTGAACGCGTCAACTTCCACCCGGCGGGCCCCGCCGCCTAGCGGGCCCCGGGGAGCGGTCCTCCGGAGGCCGTCACCCGCCCGCCTCGAAGCACGCGATCTCCGTCGTGTCGGCCACCCACAGCCGGTTCCCGGAGGTCACTGCGGACCACGGCTGCGCCGACAGCAGCACGTTGCCCGGCTTGACGTCGCGGTGCACCACCCAGGCCGCGTGGATGACCTGCAGCGCCTCCGCGAGGGCGGTGCCCAGCGCCCGCAGCGCCGGCTCCTGGAAGCTGCCGCAGAGCCGCACGGCCTCGTCGAGCGAGGGCGCCGGCACGTACGAGGTGGCGACCCGGGGGCGAGGGCCTTCGGTGTCGGCGTCCACGACCGGAACCGTGTAGACGCCGCTGCCCCGGCGGACCGCGGCCACCTCGCGCCGGAAGCGGCTGCGGAAGGCGGGGTCGTCCGCTTACTCCTCGCGTACCTGCTTGACCGCGACCGCCCCGACGCCATCCGTCCCAGCACCGCTGCGGCAGACGTCACCGACGCGGCCTACAGTTCCGCCGAGCTGACTGCCCGTCAATTCGGCTTCCCGGGCCGACTGCTCCCTGCGTGCGGAAGGAGCGAGAACGAGTCAAACATTGACCGCATCCCGCCATGCACGAGGTCGACGGGGCCGCCTGACCCCGCGCTCAGCCATCGGGCGCGCGCCGCTGGCGGTGGAGGGCCGTGTGAGGGAGGATGATCCGCCGCGTACCGCTGGTGGTGGCCCCGCCGTTCCCGCGGCGGGGTCCCCCCGCGGATTCCGACAGGGGGGAGTCAGCAGGTGACCGGATCGCCGTTAGGGCCGGAGGACCCGGAGCGCGTCGGAGGGTACTGGCTCGCCGCCAGGCTGGGCGCCGGAGCGCAGGGCGTGGTCTACGAGGCGTACGACGCGGCGGGCGCACGCCTCGCGCTGAAGCTGCTGCGCCGGGACGCCGGGCCGTTCGTCCGCGACCGGTTCGCCAAGGAGGCGGAGGCGGCCCGCCGCGTCGCACCCTTCTGCACCGCCCGCGTGCTCGACGCCTCCGTGCAGGGGGACGTCCCCTACCTGGTCAGCGAGTACGTTCCCGGGCCGACGCTCGCGGAGGCCGTGCGTACCGGCGGGCCGCTCGACCCGGACGCGACGTGGCGGCTCGCGACGGGCGCGGCGACCGCCCTGTCCGCCATCCACGCCGCGGGCGTCGTCCACCGCGACCTGAAGCCGGGCAACGTGCTGCTCGGACCGGACGGGCCGCGCATCATCGACTTCGGCATCGCCCGCACCCCCGACATGTCCCTCACCGCCACCGGCGCCCTCATGGGGACCTTCGGCTACATGGCCCCCGAAGTGCTCGGCGGCCGGCGCGCCACCCCCGCCTCCGACGTCTTCGCCTGGGGTGCCGTCGTCCTGTACGCCGCGACCGGCACCGAGCCGTTCCGGGGCGCCAACGTCGCGGAAGCCACGTACCGCACCGCCGCCGTCGACCCCGACCTGTCCCCCGTCGACGCCCGCCTGCGTCCCCTGGTGGCCGCGGCCCTGGCGAAGGACCCGGCCCGGCGCCCCCACAGCCAGGACCTGCTGCTCCGCCTCGTCCGGGCCGCCGCGCCCGGAACCCGCGGCGGAAGCGCCCTCGACGACGAAGCCGCGGCGGGAACGGATCTGCTGCGGGCCGGCGCCCGGCAGGCCGACCACTCCCTCCTCCCCGCCTCCACCTTCACCGTCGCGCCCCTCGGCGAGCGCGCCGAGGACGCCTACGCCGCGCTGCCGCCACCGGCCCGGGAAGCGGCGTTCGAGCTGCTGCTGCGGACGGTCGTCCCGGGCGACGCCGGCGACGGCTCCCAGGACGGCGTGCGCACCGCGTCCCGCGCCGAGCTCTTCGACGGCCGCCCGGCCGCCGAGCGGAGCGCCATGACCACCGCCGTCGACGACCTCGCCGCCGCCGGCATCCTCGTCGTCGACGCCGACGGCGGGGTGCGCCCCGTCAGCGCCGCCCTCGTCCCCGCCTGGTCCCGGCTGCGGGGGTGGGCCGACGGCCACCGCGCCTCCCGCGTCCACCTCCAGCACCTCGCCCGCGCCACCGGCCGCTGGCTCGCGCACGGCGGACGGGACGAGGACCTGCTCGCCGGGTCCGACCTGCGTACGCTGCTCGACTGGCTCGCCACCGCTCCCGACGGCCTGCGCCCCAACCCCGCCGAACTCCGCCACCTCACCCGGGCCCGCACGGTCGCGGCCCGCGCCGTCCGTCGCCGGCGCCAGCTCCTGGCCGGGCTCGCCGTCGTCACCGTCCTCGCCCTGCTCGGGGGCGCCGTGGCGTACCTGCAGAACCGCGAGGCCGACGCCCGGCAGGCCGAGGCGGACCGCCGCCGGGCCGAAGCCCAGGCCCGTACGGTCGCGCAGACCGCCCAGAGCCTGCGCGAGACCGAACCCGGCACCGCGATGCTCCTCGGCCTCGCCGCCTACCGGATCGCCCCCGTCCCCGAAGCCCTCGGCGCGCTGTACGGCTCCCTCACCCAGCGCACCGTCGAGACCGTCACGCTGCCCCGCGGCAACGGCGGCATGCTGTCCGGCAGGACCCTCACCCCGTCCGGCACCGGTCTCGTGGTGTACGGACCGGACCGCACGACCCTCACCGACCTCGCCGGGCCCCGTCCCGCGGCACCGACGGCCCGGCGCGCCGCCCGCGTCCTGCCCGGGACGTACAGCTGGACCGAGGGCGCCCCGCCGGCCGTCAGCCCGGACGGGCGGCTGTTCCTCCGGCGGACCGACGCCCGGCGCGTCCAGGTGGTCGACGGCGCGACCGGACGGCACCGGGGGGCGCCGTTCGCCGTGACGACGGACGAGGCCGCGGGAGCGGTGCTGTCCCTGACCAATCGCGGCCAGGTGGTCGAGCGGCGCACGGACGACACGACGGTGCTGTGGGACGCCGGGGGACGGATCGTCGCACCCGTACGGGGCACGGTGTCGCCCACCGGCCGGGTGCTCGCGTGCGACGCCCGAGGCACCGACGTCCTGCGCACGCCCGGAACGACCGCGACGACCCGGCTCGACGGCTTCGAGCGGGGACGCTGCCGCGGCGACACCGTCTTCAGCCCGGACGGCTCCAGGGTTGCCCGCCTGCACCGGGGCCCCGGCGGGACGGGACCGGGAGGGCAGAGCCAGGGGAACCTGTACACCACGGTCGCCCTGTGGAACACCGCGACCGGAGGCGCCGCCGCCTTCGTGCGGCTGAGCGACGTCCAGGACGGCATCCAGGCAGGACGGTTCAGCTCGCACGGCCGCTACTTCCTGGGGGTCACCACGAGCGGCGACATCGGGATCTGGGACAGCGGGACGGGCACGCACCTCACCACCGTCACCGCCCTCACGAAGGAGGGCGACGACACCTCCCAGGTCGAATTCGCCCTGCACGAACCGACGAAGAGCCTGCTCGTGATGACCCCGGCGGACGACCAGCTGCGCCGCGTCGACGTCTCCCTCCTCACCTCCGCCGCCGCCGTGCCCGCCGCCCCGGACGGCACCGACGACGACCCCACCCGCGCCCACACCGTCACGGCCGCCGCGTCCGCGGACGGCGGCACCGCCGTCGTCCGCGAGGGCTACACGCGGATGCGGCAGCGGATCGTCGACCTGCGGACCGGACGCACCGTGCGGACCGTCCCGCAGCGCTGGCGGGACCTGCCCACCCGTCACGTCGCCAACGCGCTCGACCACGACGGCGACGTGCTCGCCTTCACCGACTTCGACGACCGGGAACGCCAGTTCGTCGTCGTGTGGGACACCCGCAGGAACGCGGAGATCCACCGCTTCGAGCCCGCCGACGACACCGTACGCCGCCTCACCCTCTCACCCGACGGCCGCCACCTCTCCGCCTACGTCGTGCACGGCGGGCTGGCCGACGGGGACGACGGCCTGGTGCAGGTGTGGGACGTGCGGGCACGCAAGGAGCTCCGCCGCTTCGCCGACGTCACGGCGTACGGCCGGTTCAGCCCCGACAACCGCACCTTCGCCCTGACCTCCGGCCAGATCCTCGACCTGGCCACCGGCCGCGTCCGCACCGCCGGCTGGGGCGGCAGCGTGCGCGCCCTCGCCTTCTCGCCGGACGGCCGCCACCTCGCCCTGACCCGCGCCACCGGAACCGTCGAACTGTGGGACGGCGCGGCCCGGCAGCGCGTCGCCCAGCTGCCGGGCGGCCGTCCCCGCCCCTTCACCGGAACCGTCGACTCCGCCGACGAGCCGGTCTTCTCCCACGACGGCACGCTCCTGGCCTCCGTGACGGACGGGAACCGCGTGCAACTGTGGGACGTCGGGGCCCGCACCGCCCTGGGGCAGCCGCTGGAGACCGGCGGCCGGCCCGTCGACGTCCTCGCCTTCGGCCAGGACCGCACCCTCCGCGTCCTGGCCGGCGCCCACGCGCTGCCCCTCCGGCTCGGCGCCGAGCCGGCGGCGGCAGCGGTGTGCGCCCGCGCGGGCCGGGACATCACCCCGGAGGAATGGCGGACGTACGTCCTCGGCACGCCCTACCGGACGCTGTGCTGAGGGATTTTGGGCACCTCCAGGGATCGCCTCACGGACGCGTCGGGCGGGCCGCGAGGATCGCGATGTCGTCGGTGCTGTCGGCGCCGAGGCCGATCAGCAGCTCGTCGCAGAACACGTCGAGCGGTTCGCGCGCCAGCCCGGCGGCGTGCAGGCGCAGCCGCTCCAGGGCGTCGGTCAGCGACTCGTCGCGGCGCTCGATGAGCCCGTCCGTGTACAGCAGGACCGTCGCGTTCGCGGGCACCGCGTCGTGCGCGCTGGCGCGCATCATGTCCGGGTCCATGCCGAGCAGCAACCCCGCGCCGTCCTCCAGGAAGCGGGCGTGGCCGTCGTCCGTGACGAGCAGCGGCGGCAGGTGCCCGGCCGAGGAGTGCACCAGGTCCCACGGGCCCTCCTCCGGGCCCTTGATCACACCGTAGACGCAGGTCGCGGTCGCCTCCTGGTGCAGGGTGTGGTTCGCCATGTCGAGACGGCGCAGCACGGTCTCCGGCGGCTCCTGGCGGTCGACGGCGATCCCGCGCAGCATGCTCTGCAGCCGGCTCATGGCGATCGCCGCGTCCAGGTTGTGCCCGGTCACGTCGCCGATGACCAGCGCCGTGCCGCCGCTCGGCAGGACGAAGCCGTCGTACCAGTCGCCGCCGACCTGCGCGGTGGCCGACGACGCGGCGTACCGGGCCGCCAGGTCCAGGTGCGGCACCTCGGGCAGGACCGGCAGCAGCGACCGCTGCAGCCGCTCGGCGATGTTCCGGGTGTCGTGGTAGAGGCGCGCGTTGTCCACGCCCAGCGCCATCGCGCGGCCCAGCTCGTCCACGAGCGGCACGTACTCCTCGGTGAACGGCCCGTCCGCGCCCGTCCGGGCCACGGTCAGCGCGCCGATGGTCTCCTGCCGGGCGCGCAGCGGGGTGACGACGGCACTGCGCGCGCCGAGCCGTGCGAACAGGCCGCCGAAGTCCGCGTCCAGCGCTCCTTCCGCCTCGGGGGACGGCGGCTCGGTGAGCAGCAGCGGGCCGGCGCCGCTGAGCGCCCGGGCGAGGGGCCCCCGCGCCGCCTCCGTGAGCGGCGGCAGGGTGCCCTCGAAGTCCTCCGCGTGCGGCGCGCCGGCGTCGCGGTGCACCACGCAGGCCCGCTCGACGCGCCCGTCCTCGGTGAAGAGGTCGACGGCGCACCAGTCCGCGAGCCGGCGGGTGAGGATCTGGCAGACCTTCTGGAGGACGTCGTCGAGACCGTACGCGTTGCTGATCGCCGCACCGGTCTCCGCCAGCAGCGACTCCCGGTCCAGGGCGGGCGGCACCTCGTCGGCCCGCGGCCCGCCGGCCTCCGGCCGCGCGGCGGCCGGGCGCCGGTCGCCGGGGCGGCGCGGCTGGGAACCGCTGGGTACGGCGGCGCGAGGCGAGAGCTGGCCGACGAACACGGTGCGGCCGTCCGCCGTCTCCTGCGTCTGGAGGAAGAGCCGGACGGGCACGAGCGACCCGTCGTGGTGCAGCGCGGGCAGCGGGACGGAGCGGCCCAGGATGCGGGGCTCCCCGCTGAGCAGCAGGGACGTGAAGGCTGTGATGTGCCGCTCGCGCAGGTGCTCCGGGATGATGGCGGTGAGCCGCTGCCCCACGAGCTCGTCCGCGTGCCACCCCAGGAGGTCGGCGGCGGGCCCGTTCACCGCGATGATGCGGTTCTGCTCGTCGGCGGCGATCGTCGGCGCCCGGCTGGTCTGGACGGGCGCGGCGTCCCACGGCACCAGCTCCGCCGGCCCGGCGCCCGGCTCGCGCGGCACCACGGTCCACGCGGTCGGGTGGGCGCCCGCGAGCTGCCCGGTGATCTCGTCGAACAGCCACCGGTGGAAGACCCGGCTGCGCGGGAGGGCCGGCAGGGCCAGCAGCCGCTCGTCCCGTGCCGCCTGCTCCGCCGCCTCCAGCACGCGGCCCAGCGTCTCGACGGCGGGCGCCACGTCGGCGGGCAGCGCCAGCGGCAGCGAGCGGATCTCGCCCTCGGCGGACTCGTGGCGCAGCGCCGCGGCGACGGCCCCGCTGATCGCGTTGCTGACGTCATGGGCGGTGACGAGATCCGGCCGCGGCACCAGGTCCGCGCCCGCCGCCGAGGCGAGCTCCAGCTCGCGCAGCAGCAGGTGCCGGTGCTGCTGCGCGGCGGAGTACAGCGCCCCCGGTACGTCGACGAGCGTGACGGTAGGGGCCGACGCGGCGGCCGGCGGGGCAAGCCCCCAGGCGGAGGACGGCGGCGTCCCGTCCGGTCCCAGCTCGCACCACACCGCCTTGGCCTCGTCGCCCGCGTCGACGCCGTACCGTGCCGCGAGCCGGGCGATGAGCGCCAGGCCCTGCCCCGTACCGGCGTACGGGGGGCACTCCTGCGGCACCAGAACACGCGACGGCCGCCCATCCCGGACGGCCACGCGGACGCGCCCTCCGGGCCCGGCCGTCCGCACGGAGACCTCGATCTCGGTCCGCGCGTGCAGCAGCGCGTTGGTCACCAGCTCACTCACCAGCAGCTTGGCGGTGTCGACGAGGCCGGGCGCGTCCTGCGGGGCGGGTACGTTCTCCGGGCCGCGCGCGTCCTCCGGCGAGGGCGCATCCTCCGGGACGGCACCGGAGAGCGCGTCCCGCACGAAGCGCCGGGCCCGCGCGACGCTCTCCGGGACCGGGGGGAACCGGCGGGACGGTGTCGCCGGGGCACGGTGCTCACCCATGATTCCAGTCTGTACCGCCAGGCCCGGCGGCGCGCCGGGAGCCGCCGAGGCCGTACGGAGGGCGGTCACGGTGTGTCACGGTGTGCGCGGCGATGGCAGAATCCCTCACCGGGCCAAGGGAGTCGGGCCAGGTCAGGGGAGGGGCAGGCCACGATGATCCGGCTGGAGCTGGACGCGGACGCCGTGGCACGGACGCGCTTCGCGGTGTCACCGCTGATGCAGGCGGGAGCCGCGTTGCACCCGCACGCCGCCGTAAGGAACGGGCCGCACCGGCTGACCGGTTCGGCCGTCGGGGGAGTGCTGGAACGCCGCGGCCTGCACCTCATCGCCGCCATCCGCTCCCATGTCGGCGGCTACGTACCGGACTTCATGACCCCCGGACACGCGGCGGGCCCCCGCCCGGACCTCATGGCCGAGCTCCACCACGTGGCCACCACCCCCACGGAGGTCGTCGCCCGGCAACTCGGCAGGATGCTGGACCACACGGACCACACGGACCGCGACGCGAACGGCCCGGAACCGCGGCTCGCCGGTCTGCGCCGCTATGTCGAGCGCGGGGAAAGGGAGTTCAGCGAGCGGATCGCCCGCGAGATGCACGCGTTCTGGGAGTCCTGCCTCGCCCCCGCCTGGCCGGCGCTGCGGAGCCGCGCCGAGGCGGACGTCGAGGCCCGGGCCCGGCTCGCGGCGACATCCGGGCTCGGCACCGCCCTCTCGTCGCTCCACCCGGCGGTCACCTACCGGACGGGGCGCCTCCTCGTCGCCGCCGACCGCCGCCTGGACGTACGCGACGCGGGGAGCCTGCTGCTCTTCCCGTCGCCCCTCGCGACGAGCTGGCTGCTCAGCGTCGACCCCTGGCGGGAGCGGGGCGTCTTCCTCATCTACCCGGCCGCCGTGCGGCCTCCGGCCCGGCGCCCGTCCGGCGAGTGCGGGGCGGACGAGGCGCTGGGCCGGCTCGTCGGCCGGGCGCGGCTGCCGCTGCTCATGGACCTGGCGACACCGCGTACGACGACGGAACTCGCCGCGCGCCACCACATGGCGGCCTCCACGGTCTCGTACCACCTCACCCGGCTCCACCGGGCCGGACTCGTCACCAGGACGCGCGAGGCCCACCGCGTCTACTACGAGCGCAGCGCCCGGGCGTCAGCGCTCCTGGACGACCGCGCGGACACGGGCGGGACGGGGGAGACGGAGCCGCGCGCCGGCGTCGTCTCCGCCTGAGGACGAAGGAGGGCGGTGATTCGAGGAAATCGGAATCATCTGGTGCGACCGCGACCCGTCGAACTAGCGTTCCGGCGATCCGTCACTCCGACCCCCCTGGAACCGCCATGCTCGCCTCCGGCCGCGTCCGCTCCCGTACCCGCCCGCGCACCCTGGCCGTCTGCGCCGCCCTGCTGCTCCTCCCGGTCCTGGCGACCGGCTGCGGAGACGGCACGGAGGACGGCCGCCCGGCGGCGTCCGACCAGGGCGCGGTGGGCGAGCTGCTCCGCGCCCACCTGCCCTGCACGGAGGTGACCTACTTCAGCCCGCGCAAGCTGGCGAAGCTCCAGGCGCGGATGGGCGGCATCGACGGGGCGGGGACGTGCGACACGGAGGAGGGCGAGTACTACACCGACTTCCTCCACATCGCGGACATGCGGCTGTTCCTCCAGCACTGGGCGTCCCTGGACCCCGGGGAGCGAGGGGTGCGGTCCATGATGATCGGCCGCGACTTCGGCGTGCAGCCCGACCGCGGCTTCGAGAAGAAACTCCTGGAGGCGGGCCTTCTCTACCTGTACTGCCCGCCGACGGTCCCCCCGAAGGGCGACCACACGGTCATCCCGCTCGAAGAGGGCTGCGTGGCCTCGAACGCGGCCCCGGCCTAAAGCTTCCCAACCGGCCGGGTGCGGGGCCGGGGGCGTTCGCCCTGCGGGCCGAACATGATCAGGTACTCGACCGGACCGCCGGGCCCCGCGTTCGCGACCCCGTGCGGGTGTCGAACTCGGCGACGTCCCCGTGGGCCAGGACGAGGTCCTGGTCGCCGAGCGCCAGCCACAGGCGTCCGTACAGGACGCACAGCCACTCGTGGCCGTCATGGGAGACCTGGCGGGGCCGGGCGGGCGGTTCCGTGACGGCGGGCAGGACGTGCTTGTGGGCGTGCAGGCCGCCGACGTACCGGGTCAGCGGCAGCACCGCCTTGTCGTCGCCGAAGCTCAGCGGCGCCGTGGCGCGCGGCGGGACCTCGGGTGCGGGCGCCGCGCCGGCCAGTTCGTCCAGGGAGACGCCGTACTCCCGCGACAACCGCAGCAGCACCTCCAGCGGGGGCTTGCGCCGGCCGGTCTCGATCCGGGACAGGGTGCTGGTCGAGATCCCGGTCGCGCGGCTGACACCGGCGATCGTCGCGCCCCGACGCTCGCGCGCCGCCCGCAGCCGCGGCCCCATCGCGGCCAGCGCGCCCTCCACGTCCTCGACCGCCACCCGACGCCCCTCTCGCCCCGCCGCTTCCTCGCCCTGTCCTGCCACCTTGCCAGAACGGCAACGCTGATCGCGCCGGGCGGGCGCCGCGCCGCATGATCGACCGGTAGCCGCGTCGCCGCGTCGCCGCGTCGCCGCACAGCGAGGAGAAGCCATGCAGCCCGAGCCCACCGCCGAGCTCCGCCACCGCACCGTCGAGACCCCCGCCGGGCACCTGCACCTGGCCGAGCGGGGCACCGGCCCGATGGTCCTGCTCGTGCACGGTTTCCCCGAGCTCTGGTACTCCTGGCGCCGCCAGCTCCCGGCCCTCGCCGCCGCCGGCCACCGGGCGGTGGCGATCGACGTCCGGGGCTACAGCCGCTCCTCCGCGCCGGCGGCGACCGAGGCGTACCGGATGCTCGACCTGGTGGAGGACAACGTGGCCGTCGTCCGTGCCCTCGGCGAGGAGACCGCGGTGGTCGTCGGCCACGACTGGGGTTCCGACATCGCCGCCGCCTCCGCCCTGCTCCACCCGGAGGTCTTCCGCGCCGTCGGCCTGCTGAGCGTCCCCTACGCGCCGCCCGGCGGCCCGCGCCCCACCGACGTGTTCGGCCGGATCGGCGGCCCGGAGGAGAAGTTCTACGTCTCCTACTTCCAGGAGCCGGGCCGCGCCGAGGCGGAGATCGAGCCCGACGTACGGGGCTGGCTCGCCGGCTTCTACGCGGCCCTGTCCGCCGACACCATGCCCATGCCCGGCCAGGGCTCGCCCGACCCGCACTTCGTCGCCCGCGGCGGCGGCCGGCTCCGCGACCGCTTCCCCGCCGGCGTCCTCCCGGGCTGGCTGAGCGAGGACGACCTCGACGTCTACGCAGGGGAGTTCGCGCGCGGCGGCGTCACCGGAGCACTCAACCGCTACCGCACCATGGACCGCGACTGGGAAGACCTCGCCCCGTACCGCGGAGCCCCGATCGCGCAGCCGTCCCTGTTCGCCGGCGGCGCCCTGGACGCCTCCACCACCTGGATGTCGGACGCCATCGACGCCTTCCCCGCCACCCTCCCCGGCCTGTCGGCCTGCCACATCCTGGAGGGCTGCGGCCACTGGATCGAGCAGGAACGCCCCGACGAGGTCAACCGCCTGCTGACCGACTGGCTCGCCACCCTCCCCGGCTGAACGTGACAGAAGGCCCCAACCCGCCGCCCGCACAAGCAGGTTCGTCCCGGCGCCGCCGCGCCCCCCCGAGGTGACTAGGGTGACCCGATGACCGAAGCGAGCACGGACAGAGCGAACCGTTTCCGTACCGAGGCGGCAGACCGGGACCTGCCGTCCGAGGAGGTCGAGGAGTGGATACGTTCGCTCCGCCCGGCCGTGTACGCGGCCGAGGGCGGCGACGGCCCCCTCGTGGCCCGGATCGGGGGCGACCCCCTGCTGCCGCACGGCGCGCCGCGGCCGTCCGCCCCCGTCGTGGCCTCCGTCGACCTGGCGGCGCTGCCGCCGGACGCCACGGGGCTCCCGCTCCCGTCCGACGGGCATCTGCTCCTCTTCTCCGGCACGGAGGTGCAGGGCGTGGGACGGCAGGCGTCCGACGCGGTGCTGTACGTCCCCGCCGGGGCCGAGACGTCCCCGAGCCCCGTCGGAGACGGCCTGCGCGAGCCGTACCAGGTGCGGGAACTCCGCACGGTCTGGCACCAGCCCAGCGCGAAGATGCCCGAGAGCTTCGCCCTCGACCGGTGGGGCGAGCTCCCCGAGGACGAGCACTTCGAGCTCGCCGACGAACTCGACGACGCCTGGGCGGACGGGGGCGGCCACCGTCCGCCCTGGACCCTGCAGATCGGCGGCCACCCGGTCTCGCCCCAGAACGACCCCGTCCACGACGCCCGCGGCCCCGAGGACGCCGACGCCTGGACGCTCCTGGCCACGTGGAGGTGCGGCGACGACGTCACGGAACTGGACGACGGCGTGGTCCACTGGGTGATCCGCCGCGGGGACGCGGCGGCCCGCCGCTTCGACCGCGTCCACCGGTACGTGGAGATGAGCTGACCGCGCCGTGCTCGGACCACGTGGGGCCCTCAGCGAAGCAGCAGCTCCCGGATCACCCCGATGATCTCCTCCGGCGCCTCCTCCGCCATGAAGTGCCCCGCGCCCGTCAGCCGGTGGTCCAGGTCCGGCGCCCACGCGCGCCAGACCGCGCCGGCGTCGTACCCGAGCCTCGTCCCCCAGTCCTGCTGCACCACCGTCACCGGCATGGCCAGCTGCGAACCGGCGTCCTGGTCCGCCTGGTCATGGGCGACGTCGATGCCGGCCGAGGCCCGGTAGTCCGCGACGATCGACGTCACCGCCCCGGCGCTCGCCCGCAGGTACGCGGACCGTACGGGTGCCGGGATCGCGGCCGGGTCACGGGCCCAGGCGTCGAGGAAGGAGCCGAAGAAGGCGTCGGCGCTGCGGGCGATCATCGTCTCCGGCAGCCCCGGCGGCTGCGCCATGAGGAACAGGTGGTAGCCGACCGCCGCCGGGACGCCCTGGAGCACGCTCCACATGTCGAGGGTCGGCACCACGTCGAGGATGCCCAGGTGGGTGAGGGTCTCGGGATGGTCGAGTCCCGCCCGGAAGGCGACCAGGGCGCCCCGGTCGTGGCCGACCAGCGCGAACCGCTCGTGCCCGAGCGCCGCCGCCAGGGCGACGACGTCGGCGGCCATGGTGCGCTTGGAGTACACCTCGGGGCCGGTGGCCGCCGGCTTGTCGCTGGCCCCGTAGCCGCGCAGGTCGGGACAGATCACCGTGTGCTCCTCCGCGAGCCGTTCGGCGACGTGCCGCCACATGAGGTGGGTCTGGGGAAAGCCGTGCAGCAGCACGACGGGGCTGCCGCTGCCACCGACGGCGGCGGCCAGCTCCACGCCGTCGGCGCCGGGGAGGCGGTCGTACGCGAAACCGGGGAGGGTGAGCGTCATGGAAGGCCCTTTCGGGGGTCAGGGGAGAAAGAAGCGGTGACCGGGGCGGGCCGCGGTCCCGAGGGCTTGCGGAAACCAGCGTGGACGGCGGCGATCAGCAGCCGATCAGTACGCCGCGCCGCCGCCGACGCGCGGCACGGAAGATGGAGGGCATGCGAATCGACGTCCTCGGTGCCGTACGCGCCTTCCACGACGACGGCACCCCGGTCGACCTCGGCGGGCCCCGCCACCGCGAGGTGCTGGCCCGGCTCGTCGCCGCCGGCGGACGCATGGTCGCCACCGACACCCTCGTCGACGACCTGTGGACCGACCCGCCGGTACGCGCCGTGGGCGCGCTGCGCACCTTCGTCGCCGCGCTGCGCCGCGCCCTCGAACCCGGCCGGCCGCCCCGCACCCCGCCGCGCGTCCTCGTCACGGAAGGCCCCGGCTACGCGCTCCGCCTGCCGCGCGAGGCGGTGGACGCCCACCGGTTCGAGGACGCGCTGGCCCGCGCCCGCCGCACCCCCGACGGGCTGACCGGCCTCGACGCGGCCCTCGCGGCCTGGCAGGGCCCCGCCTACGCCGACGTGACCGGCTCCGCGTGGGCCCGGCGCGAACGGACGCGGCTGGAGGAGCTGCGCCTGGAGGCCGTGGAACTGCGCGCCCGGCTCCTCCTCGACTCCGGTTCCGGCGCGGAGCTGGTCGCCGAACTGCGCGCCCACGTCACCGAACACCCCTGGCGCGAACCGGCCTGGGGCCTGCTGGCCCGCGCCCTGCACCGGGCCGGCCGCCAGGCGGACGCCCTGGCCACCCTCCGCCGCGCCCGCACGATGCTCGCCGACCAGCTCGGCCTCGACCCCGGCGCCGACCTCCGGCGCCTGGAGGCGGACATCCTCCACGACGCCCCGACCCTCCAGCCCCCGCACACCGGGTGGACGTCAGGCGTACGACTCGGCCCGCGCACCACCGTCGAACTGGCCCGCACCCTGTCCCTGGCCGGCGGCGACGCCCTCGTCCACGCGCGCCGCGACCGCCTCGCCGCCGTCCGCGCGGCGCAGCGCACCGGAGACGTCACCCTGACCGCCCGCGTCATCGGCGCCTACGACGTACCCGCCCTCTGGAGCCGCGCCGACGACCCCGCACAGTCCCGCGCCGTCGTCGAGGCAGCCGAACACACCCTCGCCGCCCTCGACACCGCCGTACGCACTTCCACCGCGCCCGGCGCCACCGCCCCCGCCGAGCTGCGCGCCCGCCTGCTGGCCACCGTCGCCGTCGAGAGCCGCAGCGCCGACCTGCCCGCCGCCGCACGCGGGCGCGCGGCGCGGGCGGCCCGCGAGGCGGAGGCGCTCGCCCGGGAGCTGGGCGATCCCGCCCTGCTCGCCTTCGCCCTCAACGGCGTCTTCCTCCAGTCCTTCACCCGCCCCGGCCTCGCCCCCGCACGCGACGCGATCGGCGCCGAGATCCTCGGCCTGGCCACCCGGCACGACCTGCCGAACTTCGCCGTCCTCGGCCGGCTCATCCGCCTCCAATCGGCCTCCGCCCTCGGCGACCTCGACGCCGCGACCGCACACGCCGAGGCCGCCGAACAGCTCGCCGTCCGCACCGAAGCCCCCCTCGTCCCCGTCCTCACCGCCTGGTTCCGAGCCCGGGTCACGGCCGCCGCCGGCACCGCACCGGGCGGACCGACCGCCGCCACGGCCGCCGCGCGCTACCGTGCCGCCGAGGACGCCCTCGCCGGGACGGCGGGCATGCCGGGCCTGCACCGCGGCCTGTTCCCCCTCGCCCTGCTCGGCCTGCGCCTCCTGCACGACCGCCCCGCGCCCACCGACCCCGCCCTCGACTGGGGCCCGTACCGCCCGTGGACGCGCCCCTTGGTCCTGCTCGCCCACCACCGGCACGACGAGGCCCGCGCCGCCGTGGCAGCGCTGCCCGATCCGCCCCCCGACCACATGCAGGAAGCGCTGTGGTGCCTGACCGCCCGCGCCGCGGCCCGCCTCGGCGACCGCCGGCTCGCCGCCCGCGCGGCCACGGCGCTGCGCCCGGCCCGCGCCGAGCACGCGGGCGCCCAGAGCGGCCTGCTGACCCTGGGACCGGTGGCCCGCTACCTGGCGGAGGCGGAGGCATGCGCCGCCGACGGGCCCTGACGGAGAGACCGGTGGTCTTGCACCGGACGCCAAGGCTCACGGATTCCGCGGCGCGCCGGGCGGCTGTCCGGCGGTGGCCGGGTCCGGCGGGGGTTCGCCCGCAGCCAGGTGCTCCAGGACCTCCGCCAGCTCCTCGCAGGCGCGCCGCACCGACCGCCGGGTCGCCCGCTGCTCGGTGATGACGGCGGCGAGGAGCAGCGCGGTCAGCGCGGCGGAACCGTTGAACGCCTGCAGCTTGACCATGATCTCGACGTCCGTCAGATGCAGGAACGCGCCCCGGCCGGCCGTCGCCTCGAACGTGGTGAGGACGGAGGCGAAGAGCGCGCACAGCATGCTGCCGGCGAGCTGGAAGCGGAGCGCCGCCCAGATCAGCAGGGGGAACACGAGGAACAGCATGCTCATCGGGCTGAGCACGGCCAGCGGCATCAGGGCCACGGTGGCCAGCCCCAGGAAGACCGCCTCCTTCCAGCGCCGCACCCGCACCCGCCCGGCCGGCCCGCCGAGGACGAGCAGCAGCGGGGCGACGAGCAGCACCCCCATCGTGTCGCCCACCCACCAGGCCAGCCAGACGGCCCGGAACTCGCTCGTGTGCAGGGAACCCGTCGCCACCTGCAGCCCGACCCCCGCCGTCGCGCTGATCAGCATGGCCGCGAACCCGCCGAGGAAGACCAGCCAGAGCCCGTCCCGCAGCCGCGCCATGTCGAGCCGGAAACCGACCCGCCGCAGCAGCAGGAAGGAGCAGAGCGGCGCGACGGTGTTGCTCGCCACCGTGACCAGCGTGGCGGGCCCCGGGGCGGTGATCGAGGCGATGACGAGGAAGGAGCCGAGGGCGACCCCCGGCCAGACCCGCACGCCGAGCAGCAGCAGCGCGGCGACCGCGACGCCGGTGGGCGGCCAGATGGGGGTGACCACCGCGCCCTCCACGACGAGGCTGCCCAGCAGGCCGAGCCGCCCGGCCGCGAAGTAGCAGACCGCCACGACCAGCGACGCCAGGCCCGCCTGCGTCCAGCTCCTGAACTCCCGATTGACCCACACGTCAGCCATCAGACACCGCCCGGACCGCCACCACCGGGCAAGCGGCCCCCTGCGTGTCGGACGCGACCGCCCGCCACGAACGAGGCGGAGGCGACGGACGGACACGCGGCCCCCTCACGGCCCCCCGACCGCCGGCCGCCCCGGACCGCCGTCGTGGCCGACGACCAGGACGGCCGCGTCGTCCTCGTGCCCCACCGTGGCCGCCAGCCGCATCACGGCGGTGGCCAGCGCGTCGACGTCCAGCCCGGCGACGGCGGTGATCCCGGCGAGCCGCATCACCCGGTCCAGACCGTCGTCGAGGTGCAGCGAAGGCCCCTCCACGACCCCGTCGGTCAGGAGCACGAAGACGCCGCCGGCCGTGAGCCGGTGGACGGTGGTGGGGTACTCGACGCCGGGGAGCACACCGAGCGGAGGCCCGCCCTCGCCGTCGTCGATGCCGGAGCGGCCGTCGGCGGTGGCCCAGATGTGGGGGATGTGACCGGCGCGGGCGCACTCCAGGACACCGGCGGCGGGGTCGAGGCGCAGGAAGGTGCAGGTGGCGAAGAGGTCGGCGCCCAGCGAGATCAGCAGGTCGTTGGTGCGGCCCAGCAGCTCGCCCGGCTCCCCGGTGACGGACGCCAGCGCGCGCAGGCCGACGCGCACCTGCCCCATGAAGGCGGCGGCCTCGATGTTGTGGCCCTGCACGTCACCGATGGACATGCCGATCCGCCCGTCGGGCAGCGGGAAGGCGTCGTACCAGTCACCGCCGACGTTGAGCCCGTGGTTGGCGGGCTCGTACCGCACGGCCAGCCGGGCGCCCGGGAAGCGGGGGAGGTCCGAGGGCAGCATGCCGCGCTGCAGCGCCACGGCCAGCTCGACGCGGGAACGCTGCGTCTCGGCGAGCTCCCGCGCCTGGGCGGTCAGCGACGCGAGCCGGACCAGCAGGTCCTCGCTGTTGTCGGCCGGCCGTCTGCGGAACATCGATCACTCCGGCGTCACGAGAACCCTCGCATCAGTCCGTCCCGTCTCCGGCGCGCAGGAGGGGACCACCTCGGTAGGAACAGGTCATACCCACTCTGCCCAACGCCGCCGCGGTCCGCATCTCCTCGCTCCGCGGACCCGCTGCCCGCAGGAGCGCCGAGTGTGGATCAGTGGACGAGGACGCCCAGGGTGAGCGTGGCGACCGCGGCGGCGAGGAAGAAGAGGGGGAACGCGAGGTTGTGGAACACCCGGGCCCGCACGTGGAAGCCGAGGGCACCCACGTACAGCAGGGTGAGACCGCAGGCCGCGGCGACGCCGACGGCCCCGAGCGCGGCGTGGTGGCGGCCGAGGAGGCCGAGGAGGATCCCGGCGGCTCCGGCCAGCTTGAGGACGGCGAGCCGAGGCAGCCACGACCGCGGAACCCCCACTTCCGCCGCGTTGGCGAGGACGAAGCGCGCTCGGGCCAGACCGGCGGCCGCGTCCGCCGTGTTGATGGCGGCGGTGAGCAGGGTGACGGCGAGGGGTGCGGGCTGGGCGTCTGTCATGCCCTCAGCTTCCGCGCGGCCTCGGAGCGCCGTCCAATACCTGCTTCTATAACCTGACGGCATGGATGTGTCCACGCGTACGCTCCGCTCCTTCGCCGCGGTGGCGGCCGAGGGCAGCCTGACCGCCGCGGCTGCACGGCTGTTCGTCTCCCAGCCCGCCCTGACCAAGCAGATCCGGTGCCTGGAGGACGACCTCGGCGTCCGGCTCTTCACGCGCTCGCGGGCGGGGATGACGCTGACCGAAGCGGGCCGGGAGCTCGCGTCGCGGGTCCCCGCGCTGCTGGACGGCTGGGACGAGGCGGTCCGGGCGACCGGCCGGGCCGCCCGGGTGCTGCGATTGGGTTTCCTGGACGCGGGCGCGGTGGGCGCCGTCCCCGAGGCGATCGCCGGGTTCCGCCGGACGTGGCCGGAGTGGCGGGTGGAACTGCGCCAGTCCGACTGGTCGGACCCGACCGCCGGCCTGGCCGGCGGCGAGGTGGACGCGGCGGTGGTACGCCTGCCGTTCCCGGGTCAGGAACGATGGGCGGTGCGGGAGTTGTACGCGGAGGAGCGCGGCGTGCTGCTGCCGGCCGGGCACCCGCTGGCGGACCGGGAGGTCGTGGAGTTCCCGGACCTTTGGGACGAACCGTTCGTCGCGGCCGGTGCCGAGACCGGCGCGTGGCGGGACCACTGGCTGGCGACGGGCGAACGCGACGGCCACCCCGTCCGGGTCGGCGCCGTCACCAGCCGTCCGGACGAGTGGCTGGGAGCGGTGGCCGCCGGCTGCGTGGCCCTGGCCCCCGCGTCGGCGGCCCGTTTCCACGCCCACCCGGCCGTGGTCTTCCGCCCCGTCCACGGCCTCTCCCCGACCCGCGTGGCCCTCGCCCACCCCCGGACCCGCCCGCCGCACCCAGCCCCGCTGCGCGACCTGCTGAGGACCCTGACCGAGCACCTGGCCCGCGACTGACCCGCCGGGCCGGGCGCCGGGACGACCCGGATCCGGCCGTCCACGGCCCGGCAAAGGCGGCTCTGACCTGCGGCATGTGCATTCGGGACCGCGAGAGAGGATGGTGGGGAGCACCGGACCGATCTGGGTCGCCGCCGGCGTTCACCTCCCGCCGGCGCCGATGTCGCCTCGAAACCAGGCCCCGACGCCTGGGATCCCGCGGAGGTCAGCGGGAACACCCCTGCCGGAGGGCTCCCCTTCACGGATCGAGGCGCAACCTCGTGATACCCGACCGACCCCAGGACGACGGACACCCCACCCGTCTGCACCTCGTCGACGGCGCACCGGCCTGGAGACCCGCCCGAGGCGACGCCCTCGTCCGCTACACGCCCTGTGCCCGCCGCACCACCGCGCTCCTGCTCCTGAGCGGCGCCTTCGACTCCGACACCGTCCCCTGCCTGCGCGAGGCCCTCGACGCCGTGCGCAACCCCCAGATCGAGCTGGTCCTGCTGGACGTGACGGGCGTGCGATTCGGCGACTCCGCGCTCGTCCACGCCCTGACCGACACCCGGAGCCGACCGCAGCGGCACGTCGTCATGGGCCCGCTCCCCCGGCAGGTCGCCTTCCTCCTCGACGTCACCGAGACCCGGGCCACGCTCGACATCGCCCTCGACGGCACCCCGGCGCCCTGACGGCGAGTCAACGGGCCGACCTCGCCCCGCGCTCCCTCCCTCCCGTCGCCCGCCGACGGCCGACTCGCCCCGCGGCACCGTCGACACGGTGCGCGCAGGCCGCCACACTGACCGTGGAGGTGACGTCTGTGGCGGAATCGGTGGAGATGCGGACCGCGGTCCGGGAGACGTACGGGCCGGCCGACCTCAGCTCGGTCCCGGTGTTCGCCGGCGGCTTCATCAACTTCGGCTACTGGAGGTCCGTCGACCTCGCCGGCCCGGTCTCGGTCGACGACCGCGTCCGCAGCCAGCAGGACCTGTACCGGCACGTGCTCGACTCCCTCGGACCGCTCACCGGCAGGCGGCTGCTCGAAGTCGGCTGCGGGCTCGGCGTCGGGTGCGCGCTGGCCCTGCGCGAGTACGACCCGGCGCACCTCACCGGCATGGACATCCACCCGCAGCAGCTGGACCGCGCCCACCGGGCCAACGCGGCCCTGCTGGACGCCTCGCCGCCGCGGCTCCGGTTCGTCCGGGGCGCGGCGGAGGACATGCCCTTCGCGGACGCCGAGTTCGACCGTGTCCACAGTGTCGAGGCCGCCCAGCACTTCGACGACCTGGCCGCCTTCGCGCGCGAGACGGCCCGGGTCCTGGCGCCCGGCGGGCGGGTGGCCGTCACGAGCTTCTTCACCCCCGACGACGACCCCCGCCACGCCGCCCGGCTCGCCGAGCTCCTGCAGACGTACGCCGACGGCCTGGACGTGGCCCGTTCCGTCACCGACCTGGCGGAGGCGTTCACCCGGGCGGGCCTGACGGACGCGCGGACCGCCTCCATCGGCCCGGAGGTGTGGGAGGGCTGGGACCGCTGGCTGTCCGACCAGTGGGAGCCGGGCACGTGGCCCCGGAACTTCCTGAAGGCGTACCGGGAGGGCGCCCTGGACTACTACGTCGTCACCGCCACCCGCCCCGGACCCTGACCCGCCACGGGTCCGCCCGCCCCCGCCCCTTCATGGCCCGGGCGTGCCCGGCATCGCCGCCACCGCCTTCTCGGCGATGGCCGCCGCCTCCTGTTCGCAGGTGGCGGCCGGGTGCCGGGCGCCGCCTAGTCCGACGTACACGACGAGGTTCGCCGTACGGACGGACAGGGCGCAGCTCCGCCAGTCGCCGGCGTCCGTCGGTTCCCAGTACGCCTCGTCGGCGAAGGCGAGTCCCATCGCGGGGCGTCCGGCGCGCGCGGCGGCCGCGAACTGCTCCGCCTGGTCGTTCGTCGCGTTGTCGGAGGCACCCGCGCTGCGGCGCAGGTGCCAGCGGACGTCGGCGTGCCGGACGGGCTCCCAGCCGCTGGCCAGCAGCTCGTTCCTTTCGTACCAGGAGCAGTGGGTCTCGGCCGTCGAGGTGCTGTCGCGGGTGCTGTCCTCGTCCTTCCGGCGCTCCGGCAGCGGGAGTTCCCTCGTCGCCTCGGCGCAGGTCGGCACCGTCAGGTACCGGTCCGGCGGCCCGGCGCCCTCGTCCTCCTGGGCGTACCACCAGGCCGCCGCGCCGCCGACCACGCACAGGGTGACCGACAGCGCGACCGCCGCCGCGGCCCCCGGCCGGCGGCGCTTGCCGGGCGGGGCGGGGGCGGACAGTTCGGTGACGACGGCGGTGGGTGCCGGGGGCGCGACCGCCGCCGGTCCGGGCCCGGGCCCGCCGGTGAGGAGCCGGTCGATCTCGGTCCGCTGTGCGGCGATCGCCGCGTGGACCGCGGGGGGCCAGTGCCGGGGGACGGGCGCCGCCGGGCCCAGGGCGGCGAGGAGCTGCGCGGGGGACGGCCTGCCCGCCGGGTCCTTGGCCAGGCAGGCGGCGACGAGGCCGCGGAGCTCCGCCGGTACGGCGTCGAGCGCGGGCTCGGCGTGCACGACGGCGTACAGCTCCTGGAAGCTCGAGGGCCCGGCGAACGGACTGGTCCCCGTGGCGGCCAGGACCAGCACCGATCCGAGCGAGAACACGTCGCTCGCCGGGGTGAGTTCACGGCCTTCCGCCTGTTCGGGCGACATGAACGCGGGCGAGCCGACGACCAGGCCCGTCCCGGTCAGCGCGGTGAGGTCGCCGCCCTCCGCGGCCCGCGCGATGCCGAAGTCGATGACCCGCACCCCGTCCTCCGCGAGCAGCACGTTCTCCGGCTTCAGGTCGCGGTGGATCAGCCCGGCCCGGTGGATCTCGTCCAGCGCCGTCGCCAGGCCCACGGCGAGCCGCCGCACGTCGTCCGCGGGCAGCGGCCCCGAGCGGGCCACGGCCGCGCCGAGCGAGGGACCGGCCACGAACACGGACGCGAGCCAGGGCACGGCCGCTTCCGTGTCGGAGTCCAGCACGGCCGCCGTGCAGGCCCCGGAGACCCGGCGCGAGGCGTCGGCCTCGCGCCGGAACCGGGCACGGAACCCCTCGTCGGCCGCGAGCCGGGCGTGCACCTGCTTGACGGCGGCGAGCCGCCCGTCCGGCGCGACGCCGAGGAACACCCGCCCCATGCCGCCCCGGCCCAGCTCGGCCAGCAGCCGGTACGGGCCCGTCCGCTGTGGGTCCGCGAGTCCGAGCGGGCGGTTCACCGGGCCTTCACCGCCTCCATGGTCTGCCGCCCGATGTCCCGGGCGACGTCCTCGCAGCGGCCCACCGGAAGACCGGGCCCCTGGACCACGAGGAAGACCACCAGGTTGACGTCCCGGCCGCGCAGCACGCAGTACCGGCCGCCGGGCCTCTCCCAGGCGGCCTCCTCGACGAAGCCGGGGGAGGGGTCGCGCGGAGTGGTGCCGCGACGGTAGAAGTCCTCGTACCGCTCCTTCGCCCGCTCGGCGCCGGTCCGTCCGCCGGCGCCGTCGTACTGGTCCCAGGTGACGTGGATCCGGTCCCCGGACCGGGTGGCCCACTCGCACTGGGAGGACCGCCTGCCCTCGTGCGGGGTGACCCGGGACTGGGTGTCGAGCACGGGCCGCGGCGAGAACCCGGCAGGGGTTTTCACTCGCGCGAACACCGTGTCGCAGGCGGGCAGCGCGCCGGTGTGCCGGTCGGCGACCTCGCTCAGCGGCACGCCGCCGGGCGTCGGCACGGGCTCCGGGACCACCAGGTGGTAGAGGTCCGCCGCCCAGCCGGTGGCCGTGCCCACCGCCCCGGCGACCACGAGGACCCCGGCGGCGACGGCCGCGGCGACCGTCCGCCGCCGGCGCCTGGGAGCCCGCCGGGGGAGGGGCGGGGGTACGGGCGCGGGCGGGGGAGCGGGTACGCGGACGGACGGGGACCCGGGTACGGGCACGGGCGGGCGGGCGGGACCGCGCGGGGGCCCGCCGGCCGGGACCGCGCGGAGCAGCCGGTCGACCTCCGCGCGCTGGGCCACGATCCGGGCGTGCACGGCGTCCGGCCAGGGGCGGGCGGCACCCGGCACGGCCCCGAGGAACGTCGTCACGGCCTGCGGAGTGGGCCGGAGGGCCGGGTCCTTGGCGAGGCAGGCACCGATCAGTCCCCGCAGGCCCGGCGGAACACCCGTCAGGTCGGGCTCCTCGTGGACGACGGCGTGCAGGACCGACGGGACCGAGCCGCCGTCGAAGGGCGGTTTCCCCGCACAGGCCACGGCGAGCGTGGACCCGAACGCGAACACGTCCGTGGCCGGTCCCGGGTCGCCGCCCGCGATCTGCTCGGGGGCCATGAAGGCGGGAGAGCCGATGAGGGCACCGGTGTGGGTGATCCGGGTCGCCGCTTCGGCGGCCCGCGCGATGCCGAAGTCGATGACGCGGACGCCGTCCTCGGTGAGGAGGACGTTCGACGGCTTCAGGTCCCGGTGGACGAGCCCGGCCCGGTGGACGTCGGCCAGCGCCCGGGCGAGCCCGGCGGCGAGCCGCCGCACCGTCTCCTCGGGCAGCACGCCGACCGCCTCCAGGGCCTCGCTCAGCGTCGGCCCGGGCAGGAACAGGGAGGCGAGCCAGGGTGCGGGTGCGTCGGGATCGGCGTCGACCACCGGCGCGGTGTAGGCCCCGGAGACGCGCCGGGAGGCGTCCACCTCGCGCCGGAACCGGGCACGGAACCCCTCGTCGTCGGCGAGGTCGGCGTGCACGCGCTTGACGGCGACGAGCCGCCCGTCCGGTGCAGCTCCCAGCAGGACCCGGCCCATGCCGCCCTGCCCGAGGAGGGCGACCGTGCGGAACGGCCCGACATGTGACGGGTCGTCGGGTCCTGCTGCCTGCATCTGCGCCGCCTCCCCCGAGGAGTCCTCCGGGAGGGTTCCCGGAACTAGAACAAGATCCTAGTTCACCAGGACCGCACGCGGCGGGCCGGTGCGGGGGAGGGGTACGGCCGGGGCGACGGTCACCGCACTGCCGCGCGGACCCGGCGGACCGAGAGGTCGTCGAGGAGTTCCGCGAAGCGGGACTGCAGTAGGACGCACTCCTCCGGAGACCGGCCCATGATGGTGGCGCCGAGCTTGCCGAAGGGTTCGAGGGCCGTCCAGAAGTGGGGGACCACCCCGCGTGCGCGGGTGTGGTCGAACGCCACGTCCGGCCGGCTGCCGAGCGCGCGGATCACGGCCGGCGCGGTGAGGCCCCGGTAGGCGGGGGAGATCAGGCCGTCGGTGCCGACGTAGTGGACCTCGCTGCCGCGATGGGTCAGCCGGCCGTCCTCGTGCCAGGTGCCCGGCACCAGGGCGCGCACCGTGCGGTGGGGGTGGGTCGTGCCGGTCTGGCGCAGGTTCAGTTCGACGGCCGTGACGTCCCAGCGGCCGTCGGCGTCCCTGCGGGCGAGGAAGTCGATGCCGACGTGCCCGCGTACGCCGGCCCGGCCGAGCGTCTCGGCGGCGGCGAGGGACATCGTGATGACGGCCTCCCGGTAGGCGGCGGACGCCGGGAAGCGGCAGCCGAGGTACTGCAGGTCTTCGCCCAGCACCTGGTCGTGGGTTCCCAGCAGCTGGATCCCGTTCCCGCCGTCGCCGGTGACGTCGCCGATGAACAGCAGGGCGCTGGGGGAACGCTTCTCCCCTGCCGCGGGAGTGGCGAGGTACTGCTCGACGATCGCTCCGTCGGCCGCCAGACCGCTGAGGAACTGGGCGCGCGAGATGTCCCCGGTGAGCGGCCGGAGTGCCCGCAGCGCCGACAGGGCGGCCTCGTACGTGGCCGCGGGGACCGTCACGACGGCCAGGCCGTGGCCGGAACCGTACCCCTCGTTGATCTTCAGCAGCCATCGGCCGGCGCCGTGGGCTCGGACGAGGTCCGCGATCTTCCGGGCCAGTCCGGGGAGGTCGGAGACCGGTTCGTACGTGCCGGGGGCGTGCGGCAGGCCCGCCGCGCGGAAGAGCTGCCGGCTGCCCGCCTTCGAACCCGCCCCCAGCGTCCGGGTCGGCGTCTCCCGGCTCTCCAGACCGAGCCGGGCGGCGAGTTCGTCCATGCGGGAGCTGGCCTGGTAGCAGGACAGGGGCTCGACGGCCTGCCCGCGTTCCCGGGCGCGCGTCACGAGCGCGCGCACCCGGCGCAGCAGATCCGGCCGGTCCAGCAGCTTCTCGCTCAGGTGCCGGTCGGAGGCGTCGTCCAGCCCGACGAGGAGGTGCCGCCGCGCCCGGTCCCCCGGCCCGGCGGCGTCCGGCGGGACGAGGCCGAGCACGTACTGCTCGACGCAGGCGGGCACCGCCGGCGCCTGGAACATCAGCAGGGCCAGGTCCGGCTGCGTCCCCACGTCGAGGGACTCCCACATGCCCCGGACGCAGGAATACCAGCGCCCGACGCCCTGCGCCATCTCCAGTTCCGAGAACTCCTGGGAGGGGCAGGAGATCCGCAGCCGCAGCCGCGGGTGCCGCGCCAGATACGACTCGAAGAGGTCGATGCGCTCCTCGGTGCGGGTGGCAGGCATGGTGATCCGCCTTTCCGCCGCCGGCGCGGGGCCGGGGCGTCCTCGTGCCGCGGGGTCAGCCGCGGGCCGTTGCCCTGGGACTGTCCTGGCCCGTGCGGCACCGCTCCAGGATGTCGGCGACGGGCCGGACGTAACAGGCGAGCAGACCGTCGGAGAGCAGCCCGAGGGCGGCCGGACGCACGGGCCAGGGACCCTCGGGGAGGCAGTGCAGTTCGGTGTCGCCGGACCGCACCACCGTGAGGAACCCGCACGGGACCCGCTCCTCGTCCAGGACGACGGGCAGCGCCGCGCGGAGCCCGTGACCGGTGAGGACGACGCGGCCGTCCAGCAGCGCGACCCCGTGCACGACCGGAGCGTCGCTCGTCAGGGTGACCTGTGTCGTGGACACCACCCTCACCCGCGCCCCGGCCGGGACGTCCGTGGTGACCCGCGCCCCGGGGTCGATGAGGCAGTCGTCACCCACGCACACCGGCCCGAACACGCACACGTCACCGCCGATCTGCACGCGGCTGCCGATGCGGGGATGCCGGCGTGGTCGCACCTGCCCGTCGGAACTCGTCACGATCTCCCGGGCGCCGAGGACGACGTTCTGCACGAAGTAGCAGTCGTCGCCGATCTCGGAGTCCTCGCCGATGACCGTTCCCGTCCCGTGGTCCACCACGAACCGGCGGCCGATCGTCGCACCGGGGTGGATCTCGACGCCGGTGGCGAGCCGCGCCTGCTCGGAGATCCGGCGGGCCCCCGCCGCCAGCAGCCCCGCCGGCACCTCCGGAACGCGCAGGGTGCACAGGGTGTGGGCGAGCCGGTAGGCCATCACCGACCGGAAGCTGAGATACCCGGAGTAGATGTAGCGCTGGTCACCGTGTGCCGCGGCGTCGCGGGCGGCGAAGGCGGCGAGGTCCTCGGCCACCTGGGCGCCGACCTTCGGCAGCACCTTCCGCACCACGTGGTCGGGCAGCCCGGGCCCGCCGGCGACGCCCAGCCGGTCTGCGATGCCCCGCAGATCTCGTTCGATGACGAACCTTGGGATTGCCGGAGATGACATGACATGCCTCCCAGTCCGGCCGAAGCAGAGCCCCGAGCCCCCTCGATTCTCGGCCACCTCGGACCGCACCCCTCCCCGGACGAGGCCATTCGCGTGAATCCACCCCTCCTGACCTGCGACGACTGCGACGCGTCCACAGGGGCGTCCGCCGTGGCGACCCCTCCGTCGGCGGCGACCGCGGCACGACCGAGGGCGTTTCCTTCCGCGCGGTTCCTCGTTTCCCCGCGTGGCGGCGCGTCTCCCGGCGCCCTGCCCGGTGCACGTACTCACCAGGAGCATGGACTGACGGCCAGGGCTTTCTGACAGCGAAGATCGAGCAGGGTTTCGACCGGCTCGACGTGAACGGCGACGGTGTGCTGACGGAGGAGGACCACGTGGCGATGGGCCGGCGGGTGGCGTCGTCCCTCGGCCACCCGGAGGGCTCGCCGGAGACGGAACGGATCGTCGACGCCTATCTGGCGATCTGGCGGGAGGTGCACCTGCCCTTCCTCCCCGCCGGAAGCCAGGGGCTCCCGAAGGACCAGTTCGTCGCCGCGACCCGCGCGCTGGCGCAGGACCCCGGAGCCGCCAGGGCCACGCTCGGGGGCATCGCCGAAACCTACCTGCAGATCGCCGACCTCGACCAGGACGGCCGGATCAGCCCCGCGGAGTTCCTCGCCTTCCAGCGCGGCCACTTCCCCGGGTTCACCGAGGAGAACGCGGCCGAGGCGTTCAGCCACCTCGACACCGACGGCGACGGCGTGCTGTCGCCCGTCGAGTTCACCCGGGCCGTCGTGGAGTTCTGGACCAGCCCGGACCCCGGCGCCACCGGCAACTGGTGGATGGGACAGCCCGTTTCCTCCCGGGCCTGACCGTCCTGCAACTGTTTGCAGCACAAGAAGCTCTGTGTTCCCAGGGGTTAAGGCTCACTTCAACAGGCGTGACTGAAAACCCTTGCAGGGGTTTGCGCAAGTGTGGGTCGTGCTTGAGGATGCCCGGCATGACGAACCTCCTGAAGCACATAGTGCGACCGGCCGCCCTCACCGTGACGAGCGCGGCCGGCCTCCTGCTGGCGCTGGCCGGCGCCCCGTCCGCCGTGGCAGCGACGGGCGACCCGGCCCCGGAGTGCGTGCGGTACTACGCGAGCTGGCGCTACACCGAGGTCTTCAACGGCTGCGGCGACACCGTGGCCGTCACGGTCGCCTACACGAACGGCCAGTCCGCCCCGTGCCGTGTCATCGCGCCCGGCGCCTGGGCGACCTTCGCCGGCTACGGAACCGACGGCAACCACGTCACGGGACTCCGCAGCTGCGACCCCGTCGCCACCGGCGCCTGACCCGGCGACCGCCGGCGTCCGGTCCGGGGACCCGCCACCGGAGGGTCCCCGGACCGGATCACTGGGGACGTCGCCGCGCCGTCAGGGCGTAGCAGGCGAGCAGTACGAGGGTGAAATTGATGCCGATCACGGCTGCCTGCCGCATGTCGGGGACCTTCACCGCCGTCGCCGCGACCGCGAGGACGCCGAGCCCCGCGACGACCGCCAGTTTGTCGCCGCCCCGCACCGAGAAGCCGTTGAACTCGCCGGGGTGCGCGGCACGGTGGCGGCGGAAGGCGACGTACGAGGCCAGGATCAGCAGCCACACCAGCATCACAGCGAAGATCGCGATCGACATCATGATGCCGAAGAGGCCGCTGACGTCGTAGAAGGCAAGCAGGGCCGCGGCCGCGATGCCCACGGTGGACGCGGCGATCGCGACCGCGGGCACGCCCCGGCGGTTCAGCCGGGCCAGCGGCTTCGGTGCGAGGCCGTCGTCGCCGAGCGAGTGGAGCAGCCGGGAGGCGCCGTACAGGTGGGCGTTGGCGGCGGACATGGCGGCGATGAGCACGACCGCGTTGGTGACGGTCGCGGCGGCCGGCACGCCGATCTCGGAGAAGACCCGCACGAAGGGGCTCGCCTCGACGCTGCCGTCGCCGTCCGCCATCTGGCGCCAGGGGATCAGGGCCAGCACCAGGGTGAGGGAGAGCAGGTAGAAGAAGCTGAGCCGCCAGGCCAGTTGGCGCATGGCGGTGCGTATGGTGCGCTGCGGGTCGGCGGCCTCGGCGGAGGCGATGGCGACGACCTCGAAGCCGGCGTACGCGAACATCACCACGGACATGGCCAGCCAGATCGAACTGGCGCCGTGCGGGAGGAAGCCGCCGTCGTCGGTGAGGTGCGCGAATCCGGTGGGCTCGGCGTCCGGCAGCCCGAAGAGGACCAGCAGGGCCGCGCAGAGGATGAAGACGCACAGGGCCGTCACCTTGACGCTGGAGAGCCAGAACTCGGTGGTGCCGAAGGACTTCACGCTGATCGCGTTGACCGCGAGGACGATCGCGGCGACGGCGAGGATCGCCACCGGCATCGGCACCGCCGGCCACCACCAGCGGAGGTAGAGCGCGGAGGCGACGACCTCGGTGCCGATGACGACGACGGCGCTGAACCAGTACAGCCAGCTGCTGAGGAAGCCGGCCCAGGGGCCCAGGTAGCGGCGGGCGATGGTGCCGAACGAGCCCTGCACGGGGTGGGCGGCGGACATCTCGCCGAGCAGCACGGCGATGATCGCGACCAGGACCGCCCCGATCACGTACGAGACGATCACGGCGGGCCCGGCGACGGACATCGCCGAGCCGGACCCGAGGAAGAGGCCGGTGCCGAGCGCGGAGCCCAGCCCGATCATGGTGGTCTGCCGGTGGGTGAGCGAGCGGACCAGCCCCTCGCCGGGGGCGTCGGCGGGTCTGGCTCCGTCGGCGGGCGCCGGGGCGGGGGGTGCGGAGTCGCTGGGTGAGGCCATGGCGGTGGGACCCTTCTGCACGGGGGTGGGAAGAGAGAGGGGGGAGGGTCAGAACTCGCTGGTGCGGAACGGCTCGGCGGGGGCGTCGAGGTCGGGCTTGCCCAGGACCTTCGACGACAGGGCGTAGATGCCGTGGTTGGTCAGGACCCAGGCGATGTTGCGGTCCCACTCCACGTAGACCCCGTGGGTCTGGTTGCCGTACGCGTACTCCGCCGTGTCGCGGCCGTACGCCTTCGGCACGAAGTACGCGGAGATCTCCGGATCGGCCGGGTCCGACACGTCGAAGAACTGCACGCCCGCGTTGTAGAAGCCGTAGCCGAGGACGCCGGCGTCGTGCTTGCCGGGGTTGGTGTAGTAGCCGGTCCGCTTGGGGCCGAAGCTGCCGCGCCGCTGGCAGTAGTCCGTGATGCCGGCCGACCTGGGCGGCACCGGGCGCGGGAGGACGCCGACGACGCGGGGGTTCCTCGGGTCCTTCGCGTCGATCTGGTAGACGTCCTTGTAGGGCTCGTAACAGTCCTCGGTGAGCGGGTAGCCGGAGTAGTAGATCATTCCGGTCTTCTCGTACTGGGAGACGTCGATGTTGTCGCCCTCGGTGCCCGAGACCGACGCCGGCAGGTCGAGGTGGCTCACGGTCCGCAGGTTCGACGGGTCGGAGACGTCGAGGACCGTCAGGCCGTAGCCGCCCATCGCGGCGAAGGCGTAACGCCCGCCCTCCTCCACGGGCCTGGGGAGGAACAGCGGCATCCGGGCGCCCATCCAGCTGGTGCGGTTGCCGCAGCGCGGGTTCTGCCGGTAGGCCGCGTCCTCGCCGGTGCGCTGGCCCGGCAGGTGCCACGTGTCCAGGAGCTTCGGGTGCGCCGGGTCGGTCATGTCCCAGGACTGGTAGCCGGCCGAGTGGAGGTTGGTCGGGTACTCGGTGCCGGAGTAGGTGTCGTCGGGAGCGGTGGCGATGAACATGTACTTCTCGCCCGTCCAGTACGGCACGTCGATCGAACCGGAGCCCTGCTGGGCGGTGGCCGGGTCGCTGCTCAGCGGGTCGGCCTGGGTGGAGTCGGTGGAGACGGTCGCGAGGAGCTTCCAGTCCTTCTTGCGCGGGCCGTCCAGGCGGTACACCTTGAAGCCCTTGAGCCCCGGCTTCTCCCGCAGCTTCCGGACGCCGTCCGGGTGGGTGTACTTGTCGAGCGGCGGACGGTCGGAGAGTTCGGAGATCTGCCGCCTGCTCTCGAAGCTCTGCACCATGACGTAGGCGTTCAGCTTCTTGCTCCACTGGACGGTGGAGGCGCCCCAGTAGTCGTGCGCCGCCCAGTCGCCGTTGGCCCGGGTCTCGTCGCCGCCGACGTCCTCGCGGCTCATCCGCTCGACGACCCGCACCTTCCGCACGTCGGTGACGTCGTAGACGCGGCCCTCGGAGCGGTCGTACTGGAAGAGGTAGCGGCGGCCGTCGAAGTCGACGACGTTCTGCCAGGTGTGGAAGTAGTCGGGCGTGAAGTCGGTGCCCTCGTAGGCCGCTTCGACCTTCATGTTCTTGATGTACGAGCGCGTGTCGTACGCGGCGTTGCGCCCCGGGAAGGGGTGGTCGGACTCCTCGTCGACGGGGGTGAGCGCGGGGTGCCGGAACGTGCCGTCGAGCTGCATGCCGTAGGCGCCCGGGTCGGCGGGCCCGGGACGGCGGTCGTCGCACACGGCGCGGACGTGCGGGTCGGAGGCGGCGGTCGCCGCGGTCGCGCCGGTCGCGCCGGACGCGCCGGGGACGAGCAGGCCGGCGGTGACGGCGGCCGCGGCGACGGTGGCGAGAGCCGTGTTCCTGCGGGTGAAGCGCATCGGACGGTCCTTTCGGGGCAGGGCGGGGAGGGGCGGGAGAGCGGACGGGGGTCAGGTGACGGTGGGGCGTTGTCGGAACTCGGGGGCGCGATGGGCCCCGGAGGTGACGACGTCCCGCAGTTCGGCCACCGCGCGCAGCACGTCGGCGTGCGTCACGTAGAGGGCGTTGAAGCCGAAGCGGAGCAGGTCGGGGGCGCGCATGTCACCGATCACGCCCCGGGCGGTCAGCGCCGCGACCAGCGGGTACGCCTCGGGGTGCCGCAGCGCGACCTGGCTGCCCCGGCGCTCCGGCTCGCGCGGGGTGGCCCGGGTGAAGCCGAGGCCGTCGAGGAGGAGGTCGGCGCACTCCTGGAAGAACCCGGTCAGCGACAGGCTCTTCTGGCGGACGGCGGTCATCTCCACCCCGTCGAAGGCGGTGAGCGCCGCCTCCAGGGCGATCAGGGAGAGCAGCGCGGGGGTCCCGATCCGGGCCCGGGTGATGTCCGCCGCCGGGGTGTACGTCCCCGTCATCGCGAACGGCTCGGCGTGCCCGTGCCAGCCGGTCAGCGGATGGTCGAAGCCCTCCTGGTGGCGGTGGGCGACGTACGCGAACGCCGGCGCTCCCGGCCCGCCCGACAGGTACTTGTAGCCGCAGCCGACCGCGAAGTCCGCGTGCACCGCGTCGAGTTCGACGGGCAGTGCGCCCGCCGCGTGGCACAGGTCCCAGTGCGCCAGGGCCCCGGCGGCGTGCGCGGCGGCGGTGAGCGCCGCCATGTCGTACAGCTCACCCGTGCGGTAGTCGACCGGCGCGTACGCGGCGACGGCGACGTTCCCCGCCTCGGCGGCCAGCACGGCGGCGGCCTCCCGGGCCGGCACCCGGCGGACGTCGAGCCCCAGGAGCCGTCCCACCGAGTCGGCGATGTACTGGTCGGTGGGGAAGTGGTCCGGGTCTGTCAGCAACAGCCGGCGGCCGGGGCGCAGCCGGGCGGCGGCGAGCAGGGTGTTGAAGAGCTGGACGCTGGTCGAGTCGCCGGCGACGACCTGCCCGGGGGCCGCGCCGACCAGCCGGCCGATCGCGTCGCCGGTCCGCACCGGCGCCTCCCACCAGCCGTTGGCGTTCCAGGAGCGGATCAGGTCGGTGCCCCACTGGCGGTGCACGGCGTCCTCGACGGCGGCCGGGACGGCGGCGGGCAGGGCGCCGAGGGAGTTGCCGTCGAGGTAGACGACATCGTCCGGGAGGAGGAAGCGGTCCCGGACGGCGGCGAGCGGGTCGGCGGCGTCCAGCGCGGCGGCGCGGGTGGTGAGGCCGGTGAGGCCGGCGGAGGCGGTCAGCATGCGAGGGCTCCGGAGTCGGGAGAGGCGGAGGGAGCGGGCGAGGGGGAGGGAGAGGCGTCACCGGCGGCGGGCCGGGCGGGCGCCGGGGCGAGGTCCAGGGCGATGTCCGCGAGCAGGTCCTCCTGCCCGCCGACCAGCCGCCGCCGGCCCGCCTCGACGAGCAGGTCCCGGGTGTCGAGCCCGTGCCGGGCGGCCGTCGCCTCCGCGTGCCGCAGGAAGCTGGAGTACACGCCGGCGTAGCCGAGCGTCAGGGTCTCGCGGTCGACCCGCACGGGCCGGTCCTGCGTCGGCCGGACCAGCTCCTCGGCCGCGTCCATCAGGGGGAAGAGGTCGCAGCCGTGCTCCCAGCCCATCAGGTCGAACACCGCGACCACCGGTTCCAGCGGGGCGTTGCCCGCGCCCGCGCCCTGCCCGGCGAGGGACGCGTCGACGCGGTACGCGCCCGCCTCCACCGCCACGACGCTGTTGGCGACGCCGAGGCCGAGGTTGTGGTGGGCGTGGACGCCGATCTCGGTGGCCGGGTCGAGGACGTCCCGGTAGGCGCGGACCCGGTCCCGTACGCCGTCCATCGTCAGCCGGCCGCCGGAGTCGGTGACGTACACGCAGTGCGCGCCGTACGACTCCATCAGCCGGGCCTGCGCGGCCAGTTCGGCGGGCGGCGCGAGGTGGGACATCATCAGGAAGCCGGAGACGTCCATGCCGAGGTCGCGGGCGAGCGCGATGTGCTGGGCGGACACGTCCGCCTCGGTGCAGTGCGTGGCGACGCGGACCGACGTGACGCCGAGCGCGTGGGCGCGGCGCAGGTCGGCGGCGGTGCCGATGCCGGGCAGCAGCAGCGTGGTGAGCCGGGCCCGGTCCAGGACCTCGGCCGCCGCCTCCAGCCACTCCCAGTCGGTGTGGGCGCCGGGCCCGTAGGTGACGGAGGAGCCGGACAGGCCGTCGCCGTGGGCGACCTCGACGGCGTCGACGCCGGCCGCTTCCAGGGCGGTGGCGACGGCCCGTACCTGGTCGAGGGTGTAGCGGTGGGAGACGGCGTGCATGCCGTCCCGCAGGGTGACGTCCTGGACGTAGACGCGGGTCATCGGCCCGTGCTCCGTTCGGCCAGGCGCTCGGCGGTGCGCAGCGCGGCGGCGGTCATGATGTCGAGGTTCCCGGCGTAGGCGGGGAGGTGGTGGGCGGCGCCCTCGACCTCCAGGTAGACCGAGACGAGGAGCCGGGCGCCGCCGCCGAGCCGGACCAGCGGGTCGTCGGCGGCGAGCGTCCGGAACTGCGGTTCCTGCTTGAGCCGGTAGCCGGGGACGTACGCGGCGACCTCGGCGGCCTTCGCGCGCACCGACGCGGCGATCCGGCCGGTGTCGGCGTCGTCGACGAGGCAGTGCACGGTGTCCCGCATGAGCAGCGCCGGTTCGGCCGGGTTGAGGACGATGATGGCCTTGCCCCGGGCCGCGCCGCCGACCCGCTCCAGGGCGCGGGCGGTGGTCTCGGTGAACTCGTCGATGTTGGCGCGGGTGCCCGGTCCGGCGGACCGGGAGGCGATCGAGGCGACGATCTCCGCGTAGTGGACGGGGGTGACGGCGGAGACGGCGGCGACGACCGGGACGGTGGCCTGCCCGCCGCAGGTGACCATGTTCAGGTCGGGCGCGTCCAGGTGCTCGTCGAGGTTGACCGACGGGACGACGTAGGGGCCGAGGGCCGCCGGGGTGAGGTCGATCAGGGTCTTCCCGTACGGGGCGAGCGCGGCGGCGTTGCGGTGGTGGGCGGCGGCCGACGTGGCGTCGAAGACGACGTCGATCCCGTCGAAGCCGTCCAGGGCGATCAGCCCGGCGACGCCGTCGGAGCTGGTCGGGACGCCGAGCCGGCGGGCCCGCGCGAGCCCGTCCGAGTCCGGGTCTATGCCGATCATGGCGGCGGCGGTCACGGCCCCCGAACCGCGGATGATCTTGATGAGGAGATCGGTGCCGATGTTGCCCGATCCGATGACGGCGGCCTTCACCGCACGGCCTCCTTCAGCAGGGGGGTCAGTCCGAAGAAGCGGACGGCGTTGCCGCCGAGGACGGCCTCCCGCTCGGCGGGCGCCAGGCCGCTCTCCCGCACCAGCCGGCCGATGGACTCCTCGCCCAGCGGGAACGGGTGGTCGGAGCCGAGCAGCACCCGCTCCGCACCCATCACGTCCACCAGGAGCCGCAGCGCCCCCGGGTCGAAGACGGCCGAGTCCACGGCGAAGCGCTCGGTGTAGTACGACGGCGGGTGCGGGCTGTCGGCGCGCACGATGTCCCGCCGGTGCCAGGCGTTGTCCGCCCGGCCCAGCAGGTACGGGAAGCTGCCGCCGCCGTGCGCGAACAGCAGCCGCAGCGACGCCGGCAGCCGCTCGAAGGCGCCGGACAGGATCAGCGACAGGATCGTCAGATGGGTCTCGGCCGCCATGCCCGCCAGCCAGGCCAGCATGTACCGGGAGTGGCGCGGCCCGGCCGGCAGGTCCCACGGGTGCACCAGGACGGCCGCGTCCTCGTGCGCGCAGTGCGCGAGGAATTCGAGGAGGGCACCGTCGTCGAGGTCGCGGTCGCCGAGGTGGTTGCCGATGTGGACGCCGTGGAAGCCGTCCCGCATCGCCTCGGTGACCATCGCGCAGGCCGCCTCGGTGTCCTGGAGCGGCACCTGGCACAGCGGAGCCAGCCGGCCGGGGGCGTGCGCCGCGTACCGCAGCAGGTGCCCGTTGACGGTCCGGCACCAGTCGGCGGCCCGCGCCGCCTCCAGGCCGTAGCCGAACAGCAGCGGCGTGCTGGACAGCACCTGCACGTCGACGCCGAGCCGGTCGAGGTCGGCGACGCGGACGGCCGGGTCCCACAGGGTGCGGCGCACCGGCCGGTACGCGGCGGCCCCGGCCATCATCATCCCGGCGTCGGGCCCGTCGGTGGTGCGCAGCCACGGGCCGTCCTCGGAGCCGGTGATGCGGCGCGACTCGGCGCGGCCGATCTCGGGGAAGACGTGCGCGTGCACGTCGACGACGGTCATGCGCCACCCGCCTCGTCGCGCCGGGTGCGGGGACGCAGCGCCTCGGGCCAGTCCTTGCCCGGGTGCAGGGCGCCGCAGTGCCCGCAGGTGCGGGCGGCCTCGTCGGCGTAGAAGGCGGAGAAGACCGGCGGCAGGTCGTCGACGATCGAGGTGAGCTGCACCTCGCTGCGGTGCACCAGGTGGTGGCATTCGACGCAGTACCACTCGAAGGCGTCGCGGTGACCCCGCGGCCGGGCGAACTCGACGACCAGGCCGATGCTGTCCTCCTCCGGCCGCTGCGGGGAGTGCCGCAGGTGCGCCGGGGCGAGGAAGACGTCGCCCTCCCGGATGTGGAGGTCGCGCGGCGGCCGGCCCTCCTCCTCCATGACGCGGAGCACCATGTCGCCCTTGAGCTGGTAGAAGAACTCCTCGATGGGGTCGTCGTGGAAGTCGGTGCGGCGGTTGGGGCCGCCGACGACCGTCACCATCAGGTCGGCGTCCTGCCAGATCTGCACGTTGCCGACCGGCGGCTTCAGCAGGTGGCGGTGCTCCTCGATCCACGCCTGGAGGTTGAACGGTCTCATCGTCATCGGTGCTGTTCCTCGTTCGGGTGCCGGGGGAGGTGTGCCACCGCGCTGATCTCGATCAGCAGGTGGGGATGGGGGAGCTGGTGGACGGCGACGGTGGTCCGGGCAGGACCGGTCTCGTCGAAGTACTCGGCGTAGACCTCGTTGTAGCCGCCGAAGTCGTTCATGCTGACCAGGTACGCGGTCACCGACACCAGGTCACCCAGACCGCCGCCCGCGGCGGCCAGGATGGCCCCGATGTTGTCGAGGACCGCCCGGGTCTGGGCCCGGATGTCGAGGTCGGTGACGCCCATCGGGTCGGCGCTCGCCCCGGTGAAGCCGCCGTCCGGGCGGCGGGAGCTCGTACCGGACACGAAGACCAGGTCGCCCGCGCGCCGCAGGTGCGGGAAGCGGCCGCGTGGCGGCGCCGCGCCGGGGACGATCACGCCGCCTCCCCGGTGGTGAGGCCGACGGAGCCGAGCCGGGCCACGACGGCCCGCACGTGCGTCCCCGGCGGCAGCGGTACGGCGGCGGTCGCCGCCCCGGCGAGGACGACCGTCCCCGGGGCGAGCGGGCCGGCCAGCCGGGCGGCGGCGGTCAGCGCGCGCAGCGGGTCGCCGAGGATCGCGGCCGTCGAACCGGTCTCCGCCGGGCGGCCGTTCACCTCCAGCGCCACGCCCAGGTTCGCCAGCGACCGCAGCCCGCCCAGACCGGCCGCCGGGGTCCAGGGGCCGAGCGCGTACCCGGCGGCGGAGGTGTTGTCCGCGATCACCTCCGGCAGCGAGAAACGGAAGCCGTCGTAGCGGGAGTCGATGACCTCCAGGGCCGGGGCCACCGCCGCGACCGCCGCCGCCGGATCTCCGCCCGGCGCGAGGACCGCGCCCAGCAGGAAGGCGATCTCGGGCTCGACCCGGGGGTGGATCAGGCCGGAGACGTCGCAGCGCCCCCCGTCCGGGATCTCCATCCGGTCCGTCAGCCGCCCGTGGATCAGGTCGGACACCCCCATCTGCCGCATCTTGGCGGCACTGGTGAAGCCCAGCTTCACCCCGGTGGGCCGCTCGCCCCGGGCGAAGCGCCGCGCCAGCAGGGCCTCCTGCACGGCGTACGCCTCCGCGGTGGTGGTGAGGCCGCTGCCGCCGCCGGGCAGCGGGCACGCCGCCAGGGCCGCCGCGTCCAGCGCCTGGGCCAGCGCCGCCGGGTCCACCGGTGCCGTCGGGGCTGCCGGGGTCATCGGATCTGCCGGGGTCATCGGGGGTCTCCTTCCGCGGCGGCCGGCCCGAAGGCCGCGCGCACCGAACCGAGTCCGTCGATACGGGCCTCCAGTACGTCGCCCGGCGCCACCGCCGCCATCGGCCCGAGCGCCCCGGTCAGCACCGTGTCCCCGGCCCGCAGCGGCGTGCCCAGCCGGACGAGCGTGTCCGCCAGCCAGACGGCGGCGTGCAGCGGATGACCGAGGCAGGCGACGCCCGCGCCGGTGGACACCGGCTCGCCGCGCCGCTCCAGCACCATCCCGGCGGTCCGCAGGTCCAGGTCCCGCAGCGGCACCGGACGGGTGCCGAGCACGTACGCCCCGCTGGAGGCGTTGTCGGCGACCGTGTCCACGGCCGTGATGTCCCAGTCGCGGATCCGGCTGCCGACCACCTCGACGGCGGGCAGCGCGAAGGCGGTCGCCCGGATCACGTCGGCCACCGTGTGCCGCTCGTGCGGCAGGTCGCGCTCCAGGACCAGCGCCACCTCGGCCTCGGCCTTCGGCTGGAGCACCGCCCCCCACGGCAGCTCCGCGCCGTCCGGCACGGCGGTGTCGTCGAACAGGGCCCCGAAGTCCGGGGTGCCCACGCCCAGCTGCCGCTGCACGGCGGGCGAGGTCAGGCCGACCTTCCAGCCGGTGATCCGGCGCCCCTCGGCCAGCCGGCGCCCGGTCAGCAGCGACTGCACGGCGTAGGCCGCGTCCAGGTCGCCGGCCGGCAGCAGGTCCCGGACGGGGGCGCAGGGCACCCCGGTGCGGCGTGCCCGGTCCAGGCGCTCGGCGGCGTCCCGCACCGCCGGGTCGTTCCGTGTCGTCGTCACAGCTTCACGCACACGTTCATCGGCTCCGAGAAGAAGTCCAGGGAGTGGTCGCCGCCCTCGCGCCCGATGCCGGACGCCTTCACCCCGCCGAACGGGGTGCGCAGGTCGCGCAGGTTCCAGGTGTTGACCCAGGCGATGCCCACGTCGAGGGCCGGGGCGACCCGGTGGGCGCGGCGCACGTCGCTGGTCCACACGGTGGCGGCCAGCCCGTACGGCCCGGCGTTCGCGAGGGCCAGCGCCTCCTCCTCGGTGTCGAACGGCGCCAGGTGCACGACCGGGCCGAAGATCTCGTCCCGGACCGCCGGATGGTCCTCCGGCAGCCCGGCCAGCACGGTCGGCTCCACCCAGAAGCCGCCGTCCCGCCCGTCCCCGAAGCGCGGCACCCCGCCGCCCGCCAGCACCTCGGCGCCGTCCGCGACGGCCCGCTCCACGTGCCCCAGGACCTTGTCGCGGTGGGCGGCCGACACCATCGGCCCGTAGCCGGACAGCTCCTTCGCCCCGGCGGCCAGCGCCGCCGCGAACGCGTCGAACACCGGCCGCTCCACGTACACCCGCTCGGTGCACAGGCAGACCTGACCGCTGTGGGTGAAGGCGGACCGCAGGGTGCCCGCCACCGCCTCCTCCAGGCCGGCGTCCGCGAAGACCAGGCCCGGGTTCTTGCCGCCCAGCTCGAACGAGACCGGCGCCAGCCGGTCCGCCGCCGCCCGCATGATCTCCACACCGGTGCGGGACGCCCCCGTGAAGGCGACGGCGTCCACCCCGGGATGCTCGGTCAGCCACTGCCCGGCCGCGCCCGGGCCCCGCCCGTGCACCAGGTTGAAGACGCCCGCGGGGACGCCCGCGTCCGCCATCACCTCGGCCAGCAGACAGGCCGTGCCGGGGGTCAGCTCGGACGGCTTGGCGACGACCGTGTTGCCGGTGGCGAGCGCCGGGGCGACCTTCCAGGTGAGCAGCAGCAGCGGCAGGTTCCACGGCGAGACCACCGCGACGACGCCGAGCGGCTTGCGCACCGTGTAGTTCAGCGCGCCCCGGCCGTCGGGCGTCGGGGTGTGCCAGGACCGCTCGCTCCGCCCGGCCAGCAGATCCGCGTAGGAGCGGAAATTGGCCATCGCGCGCGGGATGTCGACCGTCGCGGCCAGCTCGCGGGGCTTGCCGGTGTCGGCGCACTCGGCGGCGGTGAACTCCTCGAAGCGCGCCTCGATCCCGTCGGCGATCCGGTGCAGCAGCCGCGAGCGCTCCGCCGGAGTCCACGCGGCCCACGGCCCGCGCAGCGCCGCTCGGGCCGCGGCCACGGCCCGGTCGACCAGCTCCCGCGACGCCTCCGGCACCGCACCGACGGTGCGGCCGGTGACCGGATCGACGAGCGGGAACGGTACGCCGGACGCGTCGAACCCGCCTCCTGTGTAATGCCGCACGGGTGAACTCACCTTGCAGACCTCCGTTGCTGGGCCGGGAGCTGTCCGAAACTCACCCCCGGGGCGTGCCGGTATAGTGCGCCCACCCAGCTATGCCGATCCAATGCCGATCGGTGCGAGAGCTATAGCAATCCCGGTATGTCACGGCGCGGCCCGCGCCCCGGACACCCCACCGCCTCCCCGGAAGGAGCCCCGGCGATGGACCTCCTGGACGGCCGGCTGAAGTTCCGGCACCTGACCCTGCTCATCGCCGTGTACGACCACGGAAGCGTCATCCGGGCGGCGGAGAGCCTCCACCTCACCCAGCCCGCCGCCACCCGCACCCTGCACGAACTGGAGGCCATCGCCGAACTCCCGCTCTTCGTCCGCGTCCCGCGCGGCATGCGGCCCACCGTCTACGGTGAAGCACTCGTCGGCCACGCCCGCGCGGTGGTCGCCGAGATCCGGCGGGCCAAGGAGCACCTCACCGGACTGCGCGAGGGCCAGGACGGCACGGTCACCGTGGGCACCCTGCTCGCGGGCGCCAACGTCCTGCTGCCCCGGGCCGTGGCCCGCCTCAAGAAGGAGCGCCCCCGGCTCACCATCGTGGTCCGCGAGGGCACCCCCGACGTCCTCCACCCGGCCCTGCTCGGCGGCGAACTCGACCTCATCGTCGGCAGGGTGGGCCCCGCCCCCGCCGTCGGCGACGCGCTCCGCCAGCGGATGCTCTACCGCGAGCCCATCCGCCTCGCCGTCCGCGCCGGACACCCGCTTCTGGCCCTTCCGTCGGCCGAGGGATCGGCCGACGGAACGGCCGGAGGCGCGGCCGAGGGAACGGCAGGAAGAACGGCAGGAGGCGCCGTGACGCTCACGGACGCACTCGCCCACCCGTGGATCCTGCCCGTCGAACAGACCGCCCTGCGCCAGGAACTGAGCGCCCTCTTCGTCGACCGGGGGCTGCCACTGCCCGCCGAACGGGTGGAGTGCACCTCCATCCTCACCATGCGGGCCCTGCTCCTCCAGACCGACATGGTGGCGCTCCTGCCCGAACTGGTCCTGCGCGACGACGAGCACCTCGCCGCGCTGCCGGTCGACCTTCCCTCGGTGGGGCGCACGGTGGGCGTCACCGAAGCCGCCCACCGCACCCGCACCCCCGCCCTCGAAGCCCTCCTGCACCACCTCGACGAGGAGGCGGCGCGGCTCCGCGCGAGCCTCGGCACCGGCGCTCAGGGGTGAGGGGCGAGCGGGCCCCGAGCGGCGGCACCAGGGCGAAGAAAACGCACCACGCCGCTACCGGAAGATTTCCCTCTTTTCGGGGATAACCGCTGGTCAGATGGGGTGAACAGGAGCCGGGCGCCGTTCCCGCAGCGCGGTGGGCGGCGTTGTCGAAGGCGTGAGTACCGCAAGCACAGCTCCGATACTGACCGGTCCTTTCGTCACCCCCGCCCCTCCCGTCGTGCACGACTCGGGCGCGGATGCCGCGCCCTGCGACATAGTCGTCGCCTCCTGCACCACGCTCGGCGCCACCCTGGTCGTCCACCTCGCCGGGGAGATCGACCACTACAGCGCCGCCCCGCTGCGGACCCTGCTGGCCTCGGCCGCCGACGCCGGATACACCGGCCTCGTCCTGGACACCGCCCGGGTCACCTTCTGCGACTCCGCGCTCCTGGCCGTCCTGGACTGGTGGCCCCGGCACGGCCGACGCCTCAGCCTCGCGCACTGCTCCCGGGCCCTTCAGCACCTCCTCCACGCAGCAGGCGCAGCGGCGGAGCACCGCCCGGTGAAACAGCGAACCCTCTGAAACAGTGAAGCCCGGTACCGGGGCGCGCGCATCCGGTACCGGGCCCGTCCCAGAGGCGCCCAGCGACGCGTCTCAGGCGCCCGGTGGGAGGGACGTCACGGGATGAAGACCTTCACGGAGTCGTTCGCGCCGTCGTTCCGGTTGATGCCGACGAAGAAGTCGCTCCCGATGTGGGTGATGTCCTCGATCTCGTCGACCAGTTCCCTTCCGGGAATCCCGATGTCGCTCTCCACGTCGCCCCCGGACCAGTTGTACTGGTACACCCAGTTCCACCCGCTCAGGGGCGTCGAGCTGTTGATGGACTTCGTGTTCCAGATGTAGTTCTCGGAGCAGTCGATGCCCTGGTCGGAACGATTGTCGTGACTGGTCAGGTTGGTCTTCACCAGCGTCCACCCGCTCGTCAGCGAACCGGCGCCGGGATGGGTCCACAGGTTGCCCGCGCGGCGGGCGGCGTACTTGCCGGCCCCTCCGGCCGCCGTCGCGCTGTAGCAGAGACCGCTGATGTTGCCGATGGGCAGATGGACGACCTCGCTCGCGCCGATGGCCCCCGACGATGACAGGCGGACGATGGTCACATCGTCGCTCGGGAACGCCGACTGGCTCCCCTGCGTCGCGATCAAGGCAGGCCCCTGACCCTGGTAGTCCGGGTGGTAGGCGAGGTCGTTGCCGTGGCCGAGCGCGGGGATGGAGGTCGGCGCCCCGGCGCAGGTCCAGCTGTTCGCGTCCCACGTCGAGCCGTCGCGCAGCCACCTGGACAGGACCGGCTCGTCTCCGCCCGGCCTGGTGAAGATGATGTAGAGCTGGCCGCCCGGCCCCGCGACCATGCCCTGCATGACGGTGCGACCCGCCCTGCACGGACTGCTGGTCGGGATGCTGAGCCGTTCCTCGCCGCTCCTGTCGGTGGCGGCGTGGGCGGGCGTCGTCGCGGTCATGGCGATTCCGGTCATGAACGCCAGCACGGACGCGAAACTCAGAAGCTTTCTCACTCGGTTCCCCCCTTGTGGTTGGGGGGAGGCTAGCATTACTCGTGTCACTCGCATCTGAGATTCCGTCAAATCATCGGCCCGAACGCTGGATATGGCGGAAAGCCCCCGTCGGCAGAAGTGGATCCGGCCCCGTCGACGTCGCCTTGTGGTGCGTGTCAGCATGACGCGGTGACACAGATCATCAAGGGGGGACACCTCCCGATACCCGGGCAGGTGTGGAAGGTCGCGGTCGTCCGTGGAACGTCGGGCGGCACGTCGGCGGCCGAGCCCGCCGTGCTGCTCCTGGACGCGGCCGGCCGTGTCAGGGACGACGGCGACGTCGTCTTCCGTGACCGGCGCGCACATGCCTCCGGGGCGGTGCGGCTGATCGGACAGGTGCCGAGCGGGGAGCGGCGCGTCGCGGACTGGCTGGAGATCGACACCGCGCGTGTCGAGCCGGGGGTCCAGCGGATTGTGATCGCCGTCGCCGGCGACGCGGAGACGTCCGGGCACGTACCCCGGCTGCTCGTACGGACGATCAATGCCGTGACGGGGGAGGAGCTGGCGCTGTACGAGGTCGGGGACGTGACGACGGAGACAACGTTCGTCCTCGGGGAGTACTACCGGCGGGACGGCGCGTGGCGGTTCCGGGCGGTGGGCCAGGGGTACGACTCCGGCCTCGCCGGCCTCGCGGAGGACTACGGCATCACGGGAGAGGTCCCGCCGCGGCGCCCGGGCGCGGTCCCGTACGCATCGAGGGCGTGGCCAAGGTCCCGGCGCCCGAGGTCCCTGTCCCACTGCCCGAGCGGCACGTCCAGCCGCCGGCCGCGCCTGCCGCACCCGCCCGGCGCCCGGACCCGGCACCGGAGCCACCCGCCCCGGCACCCGAACCGCCCACCCCCACACAACCTGCGACCGTGACGGCCCGGGCGTCCCGTCCGGCCAAGGCGCGGCCTCCCGCCCAGAGGTGCAAGGAGCACGCATCCGCCGCGGCCCTCTTCGGCGAGGACTTCCCGGAGTTCGTCAAGGAGGGCAGCGGCTCGTCCGAGTTCACCGTCGACGAGCCCCTGCCGGCCGGGTTCTTCGTCGTGGACACGGAGCGGTCGGGCGACGGCTCCTTCATGGTGGAAGCGGTCGACGACAGCAGGCCGGGCCTGGATCTGCTCGCCCACACGCGCCTGGAGGACTTCCGTGGACGCACCCTGGTGCGGCATGACGGCCGCATCCCGTTGGTTCTGCGTGTCCGCGCCGAGGACCGGCCGTGGAGACTCACGTTCCGTCCGGTGAGCGTGGTCGAGGAACTGGGCCGCGGGGCAACGGGCCGGGGACGGGACGTGCTGCTCCACCGGGGGCCTGCCGGCGAGCTGTCCGCCATGCTGCGTCCGAAGAGGGCCGACTCCGCCTACGTCGACGTGATGTACTACACGCCGCGCGCCCGCGGCACATGGGACTACACGACGTTGATCAGCGAGACGAACAGGCGCCCGGAGTACCGGATGCCGCTGCCCGAGGGTCCGCTGCTGGTGAGAGTCGCCGACGCGGAAGGGGACTGGTCGCTGAAGCTGCGGCACACCGCATGATGCCGCCCGGCCGGATTCCGGCCGGGCGACACCTTCAGCTCACCCACCTACCCCGCGACGTCAGGGCAGGGTCCATTTCTGGTTGGGGCCGGTGTGGCAGGTCCACAGGTGGACCGCCGTGCCGTCGTTCCAGACGCCTCCCGAGGCGTCGAGGCACTTCCCGGACTGGGGATTGCGCACTGTGCCGTTCGTCTGCGGTTCCCACTTCTGGGCGCCGGAGCCGTTGCACGTCCACAGCTGGATCCGCGTGCCGTCCGCGCTGCCGCCTCCGGACACGTCCAGGCACTTGCCGAGGGCCTTGACGGTGCCGTCGCCGGCCACCGTCCACCGCTGGGCGGCGGTCCCGTTGCACGTCCACAGCTGCACCTTCGTGCCGTCCGCGGTCTGTGCTCCGTCCACGTCGAGGCACTTGCCGTTCACGCCCTTCACCTCGCCCGTGCGGGGGCCCGGCTGCTGCCCGCCGCCCTGCTTGACGCGGATGTTGCGGAAGGAGACCTCGTCGCCGTCGCCGTGGTTCTGGATGCCGACGTATCCCTGGCGCAGGCTTCTGACAGGGTCGGTGTTGGTGAAGTCGTTGATCTTCCGGCCGTTGAGGAAGATCTCCAGTCGCTCGCCGGTGACCCGGAGTTCGTACGTGTTCCACTCGCCCGGCGGGTTCAGCGCGGCGTCCCGGGCGGCGACGTCGGCGGACTGGAAGCCGTAGACGGCGCCGGTGGTGCGGTCGGCGGCGTCCGTGGCGTCGATCTGGATCTCGTAGCCGTTGTTCACCGCCGACCAGGGGTCGTCGGAGGCCGGGAAGCCGAGGAAGACACCGGAGTTGTCGTCGCCGGCGGCCTTCCAGTCGAGCTTGACGGAGTAGTCGCCGGTGAGCTCCCGCGCGGAGTACCAGAGCATGCCGAGGCCGCCGTGGGAGGTCAGGGTGCCGTCCGCGAGCGCGAACCCGCCCGGTCCGGCCTGCCGCCAGCCCGTGGTGGACGAGCCGTCGAACAGGGCCGTGTAGCCGGTCTCCGGGCGGCAGTCGGCGTCGGTCATGCCCGCCGCCCACCGGATGCCGCCGAGGAGGTGACGCCGGAACGCGGGGTCGGTGTACGACTCGTCGGTGTGGCCGCCGCCGGTGTAGAAGGCGCGGCCGCCCTGGTAGTCCTTGCACCAGGCGATGGGGTGGTCGCCCGCCATGTTTCCGCCCGCATAGCTGGACTCGTCGAGCGAGGCGAGGACATGGGCGGTGGTGCGGGGGTTGGTGCGGTAGTTGTACCACTCGTCGGTGCGCTGCCACGCGGAGCCCATGTGCGCGGTGGCGTCGTGCGCGCGGTCCTCCACGCGGACGGTGGCGGGTTGGATCGCCGGGTGGGAGTGGAACAGGGCGCCGGCCAGGCCCTCGTAGAACGGCCAGTCGTACTCGGTGTCGGCGGCGGCGTGGATGCCGACGTACCCGCCGCCGCCCTGGACGTACTGCTCGAAGGCGGTCTGCTGGGTGCCGTCGAGGACGTCTCCGGTGGTCGACAGGAAGACGACGGCCTTGTACCGGGCGAGGTTGCCGCTCGTGAACGCCTGGGCGTCCTCGGTGGCGTCCACGGTGAAGTTGTTCGTCGTGCCCAGGGCGCGCAGGGCGGCGACGCCGTCGTCGATCGAGGAGTGCCGGAAGCCGGCGGTCTTGGAGAAGACGAGGATCCGGTACGCGGGGTCGGCCGCCGCGCGGACGGCCGCGGGGGCCGCCGCGCGGACGTTCGGGTCGGCCGCCGCGGGCGGGGCCGCGGCCTGCGGGGCCAGCGCGAGTGTGGCGCCGGCGAGGAGCCCGAGCAGGGTTCTCACTGCGGTACGCATAGGGTGCCCTCCTTTCTACGACTGGGGCAGGGACCACTTCTGGTTGGGACCGGTGTGGCAGGTCCACAGGTGGACCGCCGTGCCGTCGTTCCAGACGCCGCCGGAGGCGTCGAGGCACTTGCCGGACTGCGGATTGCGGACCGTGCCGTCGGCCTGCGGGGCCCACTTCTGGGCGCCGCTGCCGTTGCACGTCCACAGCTGGATCTTCGTGCCGTCCGCGCTGCCGCCTCCGGACACGTCCAGGCACTTGCCGAGGGCCTTGACGGTGCCGTCGCCGGCGACGGTCCACCGCTGGGCGGCGGTCCCGTTGCACGTCCACAGCTGCACCTTCGTACCGTCGGCGGTCTGTGCGCCGTCCACGTCGAGGCACTTGCCGTTCACGCCCTTCACCTCGCCCGTGCCGGACCCGCCGGCGGCGGAGGTGGTGAAGGAGAACTCGTCGACGTCGAAGAGGGAGCCGCTGCCGCCCTTGAAGACCAGGTACAGCGTGGTCGATCCGGCCGGCCCGCCGGCGAGCGGGGCGGTCACGTCCTGGAAGGTCTCCCAGCCGCCGGTGACCGGGACGGTCGCCGTGCCGAGCAGGGTGCCGGCGGGCGAGCCGGCGCGTACCTCGATCGTGCCGCCCGCGCCCGCGGAGGAGACGCGCGCGGTGAGCCGGGTGACGTTGTCCAGGGCGTACGGCGTGAAGGAGATCCAGTCGCCGTTGTCGATGTGGCCGACGGTCTTGCCGCCGTGGGCGGGGGCGTGGCTGACCACCTGGACGCCGGAGGAGGCGCCGTGGTGCTCGGCCTGCCGGTGGGTGGGCTGGGTGACGTGCTGGTCGTGGGTGGTCAGGGCCGGCTGGCCGCCCGCGCCCTTGTCGGTGTACTCGGCGTCGACGACGCCGAAGATGTTGGCGTTGGGGTCGTGCTCGCCGTCCGCGAGGGTCTGCAGCGTGCCCGAGCAGCCGGTGGTCGAGGTCTGGGGGTGCCCGTGGCTGTCGTGCCCGACGATGAAGGTGATCTTGACCTTGGAGCAGTCGATCGTGCCGTCCTCCGGGTCGGAGACGGTCACCCTGAAGGGGATGGCCGCGCCGAAGTCGTAGACGCGCCCGTCCACGGGAAGCTCCAGCCGGACGGTCGGGGCCGTGTTGCCGACGGTGATCCGGACCGAGGCGGTGGCGGACTTGCCGGTGGCGTCCGTGACCTTCAGCGTGGCCGTGTACTGCCCGTTGGCGGTGTACGTGTGGGAGGGGTTGGCGGCGGTCGACGTGGCGCCGTCGCCGAAGGTCCAGGAGTAGGCCAGTGCCGTGCCCTCCGGGTCCGCGCTGCCCGCCGAGGAGAAGGAGACGGCCAGCGGCGCCGCTCCGGAGGTGACGTTCGCCCTGGCCTGCGCGGTCGGGGCGAGGCCGTCGGTGACGTGCTCGATGCGATACAGGGCGGAGTTCTGGTCGCCGCTGAAGTAGCCGGTGCCGTAGTCGAGGACGTACAGGGCGCCGTCCGGGCCGAAGGCCATGTCCATCACCTGCGTGCCGCTCCAGGGGAACGCGTTGATGGACTGCACGGAGCCCGCGGTGTCGGAGACGACGCGCTTGATCCAGCGGCGGCCGAACTCGCCGGCGAAGTAGTGGCCGTCGTACTCCTGCGGGAACTTCACGGCGGAGGTGGAGGAGGCGTCGTAACGGTAGACCGGGCCGCCCATCGGCGACTCCGAGCCGCCGCCGAACTCCGGGACCGAGGCGCCGTCGTAGGGGATCCAGGCGGGCCGGGCCGGCGGCAGGTCCGTGAGACCGGTGTTGTTCGGCGAGGTGTTCTTCGGCGCGGCGCAGCTGAAGGCGGAGCCCGAGGCGCCGGTGGCGAAGTTGTAGTCGACGTAGGCGTCGTTGGCACCGGTGCAGTACGGCCAGCCGTAGTTGCCGGCGCTGGTGATCCGGTTGAACTCCACCTGGCCCGCGGGGCCCCGGGTGGGGCTTGCGCTGCCCGCGTCGGGGCCGTAGTCGCCCAGGTAGACGATGCCCGTCGCCTTGTCGACGCTCATGCGGAAGGGGTTGCGAAAGCCCATGGCGTAGATCTCGGGGCGGGTCTTCGCGGTGCCGGGCGCGAACAGGTTGCCAGAGGGGATCGTGTACGAGCCGTCGGCGGCGACCTTGATGCGGAGGACCTTGCCGCGCAGGTCGTTGGTGTTGCCGGAGGAACGCTGGGCGTCGTACGCGGGGTTGCGCGAGGGGCGTTCGTCGATGGGGGTGTAGCTGTCGGAGGCGAACGGGTTGGTGTCGTCGCCGGTCGACAGGTACAGGTTGCCGGCGGCGTCGAAGTCGATGTCGCCGCCGACGTGGCAGCAGATGCCCCGCGAGGCGGGCACGTCGAGGATCTTCTTCTCCGAGGCGAGGTCCAGGGTGTTGTCCGTCCTCAGGACGAACCGGGACAGGCGGTTGACGCCGTCGAAGGGCGCGAAGTCGGCGGCCGTGCCGTCGCCGGGGGCGTCACCGCCCGGAGTGCTCAGTTTGGGCGCGTAGTAGAGGTAGACGTGCCGGTTGGAGGAGAAGCCGGGGTCCACGGCGATGCCCTGGAGGCCTTCCTCGTCGTGGCTGTACACGTCGACCTTGCCGGCCACGGAGGTGGTTCCGGCGGCGTTCGTCAGACGGACGGTGCCGTCCCGCGAGGTGTGCAGGACCGACCGGTCCGGCAGCACCGCCAGGGTCATGGGCTCGCCCATCTCGGCGACGCCCTTCGCGAGCGTGACCTGCTGGAACTCCGCCGCCGCCGCGGCGGCGGGGGCCGGCTCGTCGTGGAGCGGCGGCGAGGCCGTGGCCGCCGGGGTCACCGGCAGCAGGAACCCGGCGGCACAGGCCAGGGCGGTCAGGAATCGGAGGCGCTTGGTTCTGGGCGTTCTCTTGCGCACAGATGGCTCCCGGAGTGAGAGGGGGGTTGACGGGGCCGCGTCGGGCCACCGGTATGTCTACGGGCGCGCGCCGTCATGCCGTAGGACCGGCCTGCCCAAACATGACCGGTTCATTTCAAGGAAGTTAGCGCGCTTTGTCAGGCGCCGTAACCCAACTCGCAGGAATCGCCGCCACTTTCTCTCCGTACGGGACAAAGCGTGGACGCGGCCGGAGGAAGTCCCTAAGGTGTCCCGCGCGGCGACGCGAACCCGGGCCGCCGGGGAGCATGGGGGCGGTCCGCAGGGTGGGGGGTGGGGCTGTCCCCACCCATGATCCACCAGCCGCCGTCATGGTCCCTGACCTGCCGCTTTCCGTACGTTCGACAGGACGAACCCGAACGTACGGAGGAACCATGGCACGGGAAGCCGCCCCCTTGACGGCAGCCGTCGAACTCGCCGGTGTCAAGCGCTCGTACGGCAGGGGTGACCGGGCCGTGCACGCCCTGCGCGGCATCGACCTGAGCCTCCCGCACGGCAGCTTCACCGCCGTCATGGGCCCGTCCGGCTCCGGCAAGTCCACCTTCCTGCAGTGTGCCGCCGGCCTGGACCGCCCGACCACCGGCTCCGTCCGGCTCGGTGGCACCGAGATCACCCGCCTGGGCGAGAACAAGCTCACGGAACTGCGCCGCAGCCGTCTCGGCTTCGTGTTCCAGGCGTTCAACCTGCTGCCCTCGCTCACCGTCGAGCAGAACGTGCTGCTCCCGCTGCGGCTCGCCGGCCGCCGCCCGGACCGGCAGCGCGCCGCCGAGGTCCTCGGACAGGTCGGCCTCGCCGACAAGGGCGCCCGGCGGCCTTCCGAGCTGTCGGGCGGCCAGCAGCAGCGGGTGGCGATCGCCCGCGCCCTGGTCACCCGCCCGGACGTGATCTTCGGCGACGAGCCGACCGGCGCCCTCGACACCACCACCGCCGCCGAGATCCTCGGCCTGCTCCGGGACGCCGTCGACCGGCTCGGCGCGACCGTGGTCATGGTGACCCACGACCCGGTCGCCGCCGCCTACGCCGACCAGGTCCTCTTCCTCGCGGACGGCGCCCTCGCCGACCGGCTTCCCCGGTCCACCCCGGCCCGCATCGCCGCCGTGATGACGGAGCTCACCACCACGGCGACGGCCACGGCCGCCTCGTCCGTCCGGGTCGGGGCGGTCGCCTGATGCCGTTCCGCACCAACGGCCTCGCCCGGGCCGCCGTCCGCTTCAAGCCCTCCTCCTTCGTCGGCACCTTCGTGGCGCTGCTGCTGGCCGCCGCCGTCGTGTCCGGCTGCGGGCTGCTGCTCCAGACCGGCCTCACCGCGTCGACGCCACCCGGCCGGTACGCCGGCGTCCCGGTCGTCGCCGCCGCCGACCAGCAGGTGCACGCCACCGTCGGACAGGGGCCGGAACGCCAGACGTTCTCCGCGGCCCTGCCCGACCGCGCCCGCCTCGACGCCTCCCTCGTCCACGCCGCCGCCCGCGTCCCGGGTGCCGCCGCGGCCGTCGGCGACGTCACCTACCCCGTACGCGACGCCTCCGGCACCCCGCTCACCGCCGCGGGCTGGGGCTCGGCCGCCTTCACCGGCACCCGCCTCGCCTCCGGCACCGCCCCGAAGCCGGGCGCGGTCGTCCTCGGCGGGGGAGACGCGCGGGTGGGGGAGCGGGTCGCCCTCGACACCCCGCTCGGCCGGCGCACCTTCACCGTCTCGGGAACCACCGCCACGCCCGGCGTCTGGTTCACCGACGCCCAGGCCCTCGCCCTGTCCGGGCACCCCCGGACCGTCGACGCCATCGCCATCCTGCCCGCGCCCGGCACCGACCCCGGCAAACTCGCCGCCGAGGTCGACCAGGCCCTCCACGGCAAGGCCGAGGTGTACACCGGCGACGACCGCAGCCTCGCCGAAGGCGCGGCGCTCCCGGCCGCCAGGGAGATGCTGGTCGCGCTCGGCGGCTCCTTCGGCGGCGTCGCCACCCTCGTGGCCGTCCTCACCGCGGCCGGCACCGTCGCGCTCTGCGTGAGCCAGCGCTCCCGCGAGTTCGCCCTGCTGCGCGCCATCGGCGCCACCCCGCGCCAGCTGCGCCGCTCGATCGCCACCGAGGCCCTGCTGCTCGCCCCGCTCGCCGGCGCCCTCGGCTGCCTCCCCGGCTTCGCGCTCGCGCACTGGTGGTTCGGGCAGCTCCAGGACAAGGGCGCGCTTCCGCAGGGCGTACGACTCGACACCGGCCCCCTGCCGTACGCCGCCGCGGTCCTCGTCGTCGTCCTGGCGGCCCTGGGCGCCGGGCTCGCCGCCGCCCGCCGCCCCGCCCGCATGGCGCCGGGCAGCGCGCTCGCGGAGGCGCAGACCGAACGGCGGACGATCGGCCGGGTCCGCACGGTGTGCGGCGTGGCCGCAGCAGGGGGCGGCGTCGCCCTCGCGGGCGTGGCAGCCGCCGGTTCCGGCGAGGACGCCGCCAACGCTGCTCTCGGTGTCGTGATGCTCTTCATGCTGGCCGTGGCGCTGCTGGGCCCGCTCCTCGCCCGCCTCAGTGCCGCCGTCCTCGGGGTGCCGCTCCGCGCCGCGGGCGCGCCCGGGCACCTTGCCGCCGCCAACTCCCGTACGAACGCCCGCCGACTGGCCTCCGCGCTCACCCCCATCGTCCTCGCGACGTCCTTCGCCTCCACCCTGGTCCTGCTGCACGCCAGCACCGACCGCGCCGCCGGACACCAGCAGCAAGCAGGCGTCGTCGCCGACCACGTCGTGACCGCCCCGTCCGGACTGCCCGTCGACGCCGCCGCCCGCGCCGCCCGCCTCCCGGGCGTCACCGCCGCCGTGGCCGTCCAGCACACCGGCGTCCTGCTCCCCGACCGCGACACCGGCTTCCGCGGCGCGACCGCGCTGGCCGTGTCCGCCGACCCCCGCCCCGTCCTCGACCTCGACGTGCGCACCGGCTCCCTCGCAGAGCTGCGCCCCGGCACGGTCGCCGTCGACGCCAACCTCGCCGACGCCGCGGGCGTCCGCCCCGGACAGCGCCTCGACCTGCGGCTCCCCGACGGCCGTACCGCCTCGCCCCGCGTCGTCGCCACCTACGGGCGCGGCCTCGGCCTCGCCGAGGTCACCCTGCCCGCCGCCGCCCTGGCCGGCCACCGCACCGTCCCGTACGCCGACGAACTGCTCGTGAAGGGCGGCACACCGGACCGCCTCACCGCCCTCGGCACCGTCACCGACGCGGCGGGCCGGGCCGCCGCGCAGAGCCGCGACCGCGAGGTCAACGCCTGGGCCAACACCACGATGGCCGCCGTCCTGGGCGGGTTCGCGGCCGTCGCCGCCGCCAACACGCTGGTGATGACCGTCCTCGCCCGCCGCGGCGAACTGCGCACCCTCCGGCTCGTCGGCACGACCCGCCGCCAGGTGCTGCGCATGATCCGCTGGGAAAGCCTGGTGGTCGCCGTCGCCGGCACCGTCCTGGGCGCGGCGATCGCCCTGGCCACCCTCGTGCCCATGACCCGCGCGCTCACCGGCGAAGGCCCCTACCTGCCCCCGCTCCTCACCGGCTCCTTCGCCGCGGCCACCCTGCTGCTGGCCCTGCTCTCGACGACCCTCCCGGCCCGCGCGGCACTGCGATGAGCCGCGGACCGGAACAGGTGGCGGGCTCCAGCAGAAGGAGGCAGGACAGGGCCGGCCGGATTCGAACCGGCGTCCTCCCACACGCGGTGAAGGCGCGACGACCACTGCGCTACGAGCCCTGTCCTGCCGAAGATCATACGAGCCCCGGCCGCCCCGCCGCCCCCGAATATCCCAGGACCCCCGCGCGGCCCGGCCGCGCCGTCACGGCCACCCCACGCGGGGTCGGGCGGCCCCGGCGGTCAGGCTCCGGGGGTGACGGCCTGGGCGGTCGTGAAGGCGGCCTTCTCCTGGTCGCCGAAGTGCGTGCCGGCCATGTAGGGGCTGGGGGCGCGACCCTCCGCCTCGGCGATCGCGTCGAGGCCGCCGGTGCTGGACTGGGCGAGGTGCGAGGTGACGCCGACCAGAAGACCCTCGCCGCTGGCGTGGTCGAAGTCCTTGAACCAGGGGCCGCCGCTCGCGCCGGGGCTGAGCTGGGTCTTCATCAGGTCGCTGTTGGTGTCCCACCACCACTCGCGGGCGATCCACGACGGCCCCTGGCTGTACATCAGGCCGCGGCCGTCGTAGATGCGCTGCTGAGCGGCGGGGACACCGTTCACGTTCGGGGAGCCGTCGATCACCGCCCTGCCGGCGGGGGTGAAGTTCGGGCCGCTGTAGCTCTTGTAGTTCGCGGCCGGGTACCCGAAGTTGGTCCGCGGCGTCGTGCGGGCCACGTGGAAGCCGATCGGCTGTCCGCCACCCACCACGTCCTCGACCGGTCGGTCGTCGGCGGGGTTGTCGACGACCATCGCGACCATGTCGTTGTTGTTGAGGTGGTTGGCCTGCGCGGCCCACCCCTCGGTCAGCCAGGCCCGGGTCACGGCCCACACGCCGTACGGGGCGATCTCGGGCCCGATCGCCGGGCCGCTGTCCAGATCGGTGCCGGGGGCCACGCGGGGCAGGTTCTCGCCGCGGAAGTCGGGGATGAACAGCGCGTTCGTGGCGATCTGGTTGGTGTCGTACGGGGCGTTGAGGCCCCAGTTGACGCGCAGGCAGTGGGCCGCGGTGACCACGACGCTCTTGTTCCGGCTCTGGACCACCGTGGCGGTGCAGGCCGAGAGGTTGTCGGTACCCGTGGCACCGTCGGCGTTGCGCATCCGCATGACCAGTTTGCCCGTCGTACGGGTGACCTTCCCGCCGCCGGTCCAGGGGCGGGCGGTGTCGTCCCAGCCCGCCGCGGGCGCGACGGCCTCGGCGCCGTCGCCGTTGAGCGCGGCGGCCGAGAGCCGGTTCTCGTTCCAGTACGCGACCTGTTGCTGGAGCCCGGCCTCGTAGCCGGCGCCGAGCGGAACGAGGCGAAGCTCGGCGGGCCCGGCGGCATGCGCGGCCGGGGCGCCGCCCACGGTGGCCGCGGCGACGGCGACCAGCGCGACGACCACTGCCGACATCCGGCGACGGGGTAACTGACCTGCTGTCATGGCGCTCTCCTCGGGAAGACGGTTCCCCGAACCTACCAGCCAGTACTGGAATTTGGTTCCAGAACCGAGAAGGTCCACGCGCGCTGCCGCGCCCCCCCCGCACGCGCGGACGACATCGGTGCCGGTGACAGTCCTGGCCGCCGGCCTCATGGACGGTGACGCGTCAGGCGTCGGGTTCTTCCGGTGGGGTGGTGACCCAGAAGAGGGCGCCGGTACGGGGTCACGGGGTGGGGGCCGGTTTCCCGGTGACGACGGGGTCGACCCAGGCCGCCGTGCCGTTCGGTTCGCCGCAACTGTCCATCCGGAGGGTGATCCGGAAGACGTCGCGGACGTCGATGGTGAGCGGCAGGACGGGATCCCCGGCCTTGCGCAGCACTTGCCTCACCTGGCGCCCGTCCGCTTCCACGACGAAGTCGAACGTGTAGTCGGAGCGGGTGGTCTCGGTGACGGCGACGCTCGTGTGGAGGGTTTCGTACCGGCGGTCCAGCTGCCAGGTCGCGACGGAGCAGGTGGTGTGGAGTGTGGTCGGGTAGGTGACACCGGCGACGGTGACCGGCCCGACGTCATAGGGATAGCGGTCGGTCTCGACGGGATGCAGGTCCCTGATCAAGGACTTCTGCTCGCCCTTGGGGGACGGCGTGGGGGTCGTGGGCGCGACGGTGCGCGGTGCGGGTGTCGAGCCGCCCGATGGTTCCACTTGGCCAGGGTCTGCCGTCGTGGGGCCGGGAGCCGTGGAGCCGGAGCGGGCGGGGCGGCGGCGGGGGTCCTGGCCGTCGGTGAGTTGATGAACACCGGCAAGCCGAGGAACCCCAGTACGACGCCGAGGACGGCGGACACGGCGGAGATGAGCGCGGCGATCTCTCCCATGCTCCTGCGAGGGGCGGCGGGGGCGGAGACCGGAGCCGCCGGAGGAGGAGCCGGCGAAGGGGGCGGCGACGGAGGGCGAGCCTCCTGAGATCCGCCGACCGCCGGCGGGTGGGACGGTTGTTCGGGTAACGGCGCCCGCGTGGGCTCTTCGCTCACGGTTCCCCCGTCGCTCACGACTGTGCGCACATGATGCCCTGTGACCTCCGGGGCAGCCAGGGGTTCGGAAGTGCCGCGGCTACGGAGAACGGGTGATCGTCCGTCACCAGACATCACGCCGCGGGCGTACGGATTGTCACACCGATATGACAACAGTGCATCAGCAGGTGATCCCCCCTCAGAGCGCAGCTTCCACGGCCACGGGCACGGCTCCTGCGACGGTCTCGCGGCGGCACAGGACCGGGGATCTGCCCGAGCCAGAGGAACGGCGCCGGCTGCGCGAGCGGTGGGGCCTGACGACGCGGCAGGTGGCGACGGCGTTCGGGGTGACGCCGGCGACGGTGCGGTCCTGGGAGCGGGGCCGTTCGGCACCACGGGGCAGCCGCAGGGAGGCGTACCGGCGGTTCCTGGCCGGTCTGGCCCAGTACGGCGGGACGTCTCCGCACCGGAATGTCGGCCGTGACCGGCCTCCGGCGCAGGCCGCCCGGCAGCCGACGCCCCTGTCGGCCGACCCTGCCGTGCCCGCCCTGAGGCGACCCGCAACGCCCGGGCCGACGCGCCCGAGCGCTGCGGCGGACCGAGTGGTCCGCGTCGGCGCGGGCCGGCGGGAGGCGGATCCTGTGGCTCCGGAGCGCGTGCGGCGCGTTCGGCTGCTGGGGGCGGTGATGAGCGTGTGGTCGCTCGCCCTGTGGGTGTACGTCACCTGCCCACCGCCCCTCTGACAGCGCGGCCCGGGTGCGACGGTCCCGGTCATACGATCCCGGTGACGGTCACCCGCACCGTCCCGGGTGGCGTGGCCGCCGCTTCCGCCGCCGCCGCCAGCACGGCGCCGGCCGTGCGGGCGGCCTGATGCTGCGCGCGGACGACGACATCGACCCGCACGGCGGTGACCCGGCCGCGGGCGTCGAAGGTGATGCGCACCGCGCCGCCCGGATCGCGCTGGTCCTCGGCGTCGGGCCGGCGCGAGGCGCCTGTCCGCAGCAGGGAGCGCAGACCGGGCCGCAGGCACGCGACGCCGGGAACGGCCAGGACGGCGTCGGCGACCTGCCGGGTGACCGCCTGGGACGGGTCGCTGTTCACGGCCTGGCCTCCCGTGGCTGGGTGGGGGGTTCGTGCAGGTCGGTGACGGTGACGTTCACATCGCCGAGCGTCAGGCCGAGGTGCTGCCGGGCGGCACTGATCAGACTGTCCCGCACCGCGCGGGTGGTGTCCGGGAGGTCCTGTCCGTAGGCGACGGTGACGCCGAGGTGCACGGTGGAGGGCCCGCGCGTGGGGTGGGTGCGGCTGCCGGGCGGGGTGATGCGGCAGCTTCCGGCCCGTACGCCGGGGACCTGTTCGGCCGCGGTGCGCAGGACGCGCGCGGCGACGGACTCGTAGATCCAGATGTCCTCGCCGGCCTCGCCGAGCGGCAGGTCGCGGCCGGGCCTCAGCTCCAGCCGGACCGCGTCCATGACGCGCCGCACCACGGCGGCGGTGTCGACCTCCGCGGGTGGCGCGGCCGGCGCGAGCACAGCTGCCCGCAGGTGTTCCAGGTCGGCGACGGCCTGCCGGCAGGAGGGACAGGCGGCGGTGTGCGGGTCGGCGTCCGGGCGGTCGGCGGCGTACTCCCACACGGCGGCCAGCTCCCGGCCACAGGCGAGGAGTTCGAGGTCGTCGTCGGGGTTCCCGTCGGGGTGGGGGGTGTTCATCGCCATGCGGCCATCGCCTCCGTCAGCATGCGCCGGGCCCGGAATACCCGTGCGCGGACCGCTTCGGGCCTGATGCCCACCGCCTGGGCGATCGTCTCGTACGGCCGGCCCTCGATCTCCCGCAGGACCCAGCAGACCCTCTGCTCGGGGGACAGGGCACCCATGGCCTGGGCGAGGTCGCGTACGGCGGCCTGTGACTCGGCGGCGCGGACGGGGGAGGACTGGTGCTCCGGTGCGACCGGTTCGGCGACGGCGCCGAGGTCGGCAGCGGGTCTGCGGGCCCGCAGCAGGTTCAGGCACCGGTTGGTGACGATCCGGTACAGCCACGTACCGAAACCGGCCTCGCCCCGGTACTCGGGCAGGCTGCGCCACGCGCTCACGAAGGCGTCCTGGACAGCGTCCTCCGCCTCGGCCCGGCTGCCCATGAGACGCTCGGCGAGCTGCAGCATGGCCGGCGAGTGGCGGTGGACCAGCACCTCGAACGCCTCCTCGTCCCCTTCCGCGGCCCGCACCGCCAGCAGCCGGTCGTCGGCCTCGGCCGCTTCTTCATGGTCCGCCGGGCCCCACCGAGCGTTCAACGCGGGCTCCTTCCAGTCTCCACTGCTCTGACACCTCCCGCCCGGCGTTCGTTACGCCTCCCGGATTCGCACTGTCGTCCACCCGTTCACGGCAAGGGATCCGTAACGGATGGCACGCCCGCGCTGTCAAAGGAGTGCCATCACCCACCGACCCGCAGAGGGAGCAGTCATGACGGTCACTCAGGAGAAGGCCCCCGTCCGCCCGCATCACGCGGACAGCCCGGCGCCCGGGCCCGGCCGCACGCACGTCGACGAGCCCGGCGGCACGCGCGGCAGGACGGCGATCGCGGACACGGTCGTCGTCAAGATCGCGGGAAGGGCGGCGCGGGAGATCCCCGGTGTCCACGACATGGGCGGCGGCCTGTCCCGGACGCTCGGCGCGGTCCGCGACCGGGTGCCCGGCGGGCGCCCGAACGTGGGCCGGGGCGTCAAGGTCGAGGTGGGCGAGCGCCAGGCGGCCATCGACGTGGAACTGGTCGTCGAGTACGGCGTCCCCGTCCCGGACGTGGCCCGCGACGTCAGGGAGAACGTGATCTCCGCGGTGGAACGGATCACCGGCCTGGAGGTCGTCGAAGTCAACATCGCCGTCACCGACGTCCACCTGCCCGGCGACGACGAGGACGACGCCACCGAGTCACGCGTGGCGTGAGGCGCCACGTCACCCAGGCGCTCGGACCCCGCATACGAGAGAAGGAAGGCAAGAGTCATGAGCAGGGAACGCCTCGGGCTGCTGGTCGGGATGGCGCTGGGATCCGTCGGCTGGTTCGGAGGCTTCGGGGCCTTCCTCCTGGTCGCCGTCCTCGGCGGGCTCGGCTACGCCACCGGCCGCTACCTGGAGCGCGGCGGTGACCTGCGCGATCTCCTGGTCGCCGAACGCAGGCACCGGTGAACCCCGCCGAGCGCGGCGTCACCACCGTCGCCGACCGGGTGACGGCCAAGATCGCCCGGCAGGCGGCCGCCGAAGCCGCGGCTCCGGCCGGCGGGCACGTCCTGCGGTCGGCGGCGGCCACGCGCGGGCGGCGCGCCGAGGTGACCGTGGAGGTGGACCTGCCCCTGTCCGCTCCGGCGGACACGGGCTGGATGGCCCACCTCCACGAGCACCTGACCGAGCGCACCCGGCAGCTGACCGGGCTGGCCGTCGACACCGCGCACCTCCGCGTCCGCAGGCTCAGCCCGGCGATCCCGAGCCCGACCCCGCACCCGGACCGGAATCCGGAGCCGAGCCCGAGCCTGGACCCTCCGCCGGACTCCGCCGAGCGGCGACCCCCGGTCCCGGTCGGCAGGCCGTGGTCCTCGCGGCGTGCCGCCGCCACAGGCGCGGCCTCGGCCGTGGCCGTCGTATCGGCGCTCACGGTCTGGACCGCCCTGCACGCGCACCTGCCCGGCATCGCCGCGCCGCCCTGGGAGGGGGCGGGCCAGTGGCCGGCGGTACCCGGCGGCCGGACCCTCCGGCGCCCGGCAGCCTGGGCTGCCGTCATCGCCGGGGGATGGCTGATCCTGCTGGCCCTGACGCCCGGCCACCGACGCCTGCTTCCGCTGCGCTGCCCCGGGCCGGCACAGGCGGTCGTCAGCCGCCGGCACGCCGCGCGCCTGATCCGGGCGGCCGTCGCCGAGGTGCCCGGGGTGCGGGTCCGCGCGGTCCGCTGCACGCTCCGCAGGGTCACCGTCCGCGCGGAGGCGGCCTACGGCGCACCGCACGACCTCCGCGACGCGGCCACCGGCACGATCGAACGTGCCGTGCGGAACCTGGCCCTCGGACGCACACCGACGGTACGGCTCGTCCTCCGCACCGCCGACGTCCCGTACCCCACTCCCGCCGGGCAGCCGGCACGAGAGGACGCAGATGCGTAGCCGCCCCGTGGCCAACCGGACGGCACTCGCTCTCGCCGGCCTCGCCCTCTCGGCCTCGGGCGTGGCCGCCGTCCTCGGGGCCGAGGACAGAATCCTCGCGGCCCTCTCACGGCATCCGGATCACGCGGACCACCGCCTGCTGATCGCCGCAGGCGGTGCAGCCCTGGCCGCGGCGCTGGTCCTGCTCACCGCACAGATCCCGCGCCCGGTACGGCGCCGCCTGCAGCTCGCCGTCCCCGGCTGCGGGCTCGACAGCAGGGCCGTCCGCCACGCCGTCCAGGCCGGCTGCACCGCTGTCCCCGGAGTCGCGCGAGCCCGATGCCGCCTCACAGGCGGCCGGCGCACGACGCGGCTGACCCTCACCCTGACCCTGAACGCGACAGCCCACCCCGGCGACGTCCTGACCGCCGTCTCGGACGGCGTCCTGCACCAGATCGCCCCGCTCCTCACGCCTCGTCGCCTCCACACCCGCATCCGCCTGCGGGTCCGACGCCCCCGTCCGCGCCGCGCCCGCTGACCCAGGCCTGCTCAGGCAGGCATGTTCATGAGGAGGAGGGGGGCGGTGGTGGGCTGGGGCGAGCCTCCGGAGGGCTCCAGGGTGAGCCCGAGGGCGGTGGCGTCGGCGGGGTCGCCGTCGACGAGGACCGTGCCGTCCTGGTGGATGAGGCCGGCGGGCCGCATGGTGCCGCCGTGCTGCAGCCACAACTGGTAGGTGCGTCCAGCGGCGGGTTCGGGGAGCCCCGTCGCGGTGAAGACGGCCTTGTTCTGGCGCGTGGAGGTCACGACCGTGGTGAGCGCGCCGTTGGCGGCCCTGCCGTGGACGGTCCGGGAGTCGGGCGCGGCCAGGATGCCGCTGATGGTCTCGAGGTTCTGCTGGGCCCGCTGAGTCTGCTCCTGAGCCTGACGGACTTCCTGGTGCTGCCAGACGGCGAGACCGGCGAAGGAGGCGGCGGCGACGAGGCTCGCCGCGAGCCCCAGGAGCAGGGCCTTGCGGCGCAGGCGTTCGGCCAGGCTCCTCGTCACGTGCGCCGAGTTCAGCCGAGGGGGCAGCTGCCGTACCCCGTCGAGGGCGTCCAGGGTGCGCTGCTTCAGCGCGGCGGGGGGCTCCTCGGCCACCGCGGAGGCGAGGCGGGCGGTGGTGGCGCGGAACTCCGCGACCTCGCGCCGGCACGCCTCGCACTCGTCGAGGTGGCGGGTGAAGGCGTCGGCCTCCGCGCCGTCGAGGGCGTCGAGGGCGTACGCGCCGACGAGGGCGTGGAGGTCGGTGTGGTGGTCGTTCATGTGGTCACCCCCATGCAGTCGCGGAGTCGGATGAGCCCGTCGCGCATGCGTGTCTTGACGGTGGGCAGGGGCGTGCGCAGGGCTTCGGCGACTTCACGGTAGGTCAGTCCGCGGTAGTAGGCGAGGGTCACGGCCTGGCGCTGGAGTTCGGTCAGGCCGCGCAGGCAGCGGCGTACCTGTTCCGACTCCAGGCGGGTCTCGACCTGTTCGGCGACCTCGTCGAAGGCAGTGGTGTGCTCGCGGGCGGCCTGTGCCTGCTCGCGGTCGGTGGCGGCCTGCGCGGAGCGGACCCGGTCGACGGCCCGCCGGTGCGCGATGGTCGCCGCCCAGGCACGGACGGAGCCGGCGTCGCCGCGGCAACGGGCAGCCTGGCGCCACAGGTCGATCATCACCTCCTGGGCGACCTCCTCCGACTGCGCCCGGTCGCGCACGACCCTGAGCACGATGCCGAAGACCATCGGCGCGAGGGCGTCGTAGAGGACGGAGAAGGCGCCCTTGTCGCCGCGGGCGACCCGTGCCATGACGGAGGGAAGATCAGGGGGTCCGCTGCTCGCCGCGGTGCGGCGGAAGGGGAGGGGTTCGTTCATCGGCCTTCCCCCGCCGGGCGCGACCGGGCGCGGACCCCGGAGGGTGCCGATGAGGGAAGGGCGATCCGTCGTCGCATGGGGGTCCTTCGTGGCCGGAGCCCTGATCCGGAGTCCGGGAAGCGAGACCGGGTCCTCAGCAGAGCAGGGGTGTCTGTGCACGTACTTCGTAGCGGACGCACGTCCGGAGGGGAGACGTTTCGTCGATTTCGAGGCCGGGACATGACCCGATCGAGGGAATGCCCCCGTCGCGACCCAACCGGAGAAGGCGTCGCCGCGAAGCCCCGGTGAGAGCAGGCAGATCCGCTCGTTCTCACCGCCCGCGCGATCTCCGCGAGGGCGGTACGGATCCTCTTCGTGGAGGTAACGCGATGGCGCGTACGCGCAGCACTCTGACCGTGGCCCTGGCGGCCGGTGCCGTGGTGATGGGAGGCGCCTCGCTGGCGTCCGCCGACGCGGGTGCGCAGGGCTGGGCCGCCCACTCGCCCGGTGTCGGCTCCGGCAACCTCGTCCAGGTCCCCGTCCACGTGCCGGTGAACGCGTGCGGCAACACGGTCAGCGTCATCGGCCTGCTGAACCCCACGTTCGGCAACACCTGCGTCAACGGCTGATCAGAGGCACCGCACACTCCGGCCTGCGAACCTGGGGGCGGGCAGGCCGGTGACCCGACCGGACACGGGTGGAAGCGGCACCGGGCCGTTTCCGCACGCAGAGCCGTGTCCCGGCACGGGTCGGCCGCGGGTGGCTGACGCCACAGCCACCCGCGGCCATCGGCCTTCGTCCCCGGTCCGCCAGAACGGACGGAGGCACGGCGAGCGCACCGGCGACCGGCTCGCCGCGCTCCGACCGTACGACCGCTCAGCGGGCGGCAGCGCCACGGCACAGGGACCGACCCCCGGACGCCGTCCGCGCCGATCCGGCCCGCGCCCACAGCCGACCTCGGCTTGCGGCCCGGCCCCGAGCGGGCATCATAGACCGGGGGGAGATCACCCAGGGGGGATCGCGCCGGTTCCGAGGCGCCCACACACTGGAGTGCGCATGACGCAGCTGCCCCCGCCCGTCACCCCCTACCTCGAACCGGCCGCCAGGGAACTGGCCGAGGCCACCGACCCGCACCCCCGGATCTACGAGGTCCCCCCGGAGCAGGGCCGCGACATCCTGCTGGGCCTGCAGAGCGGCGAGGGAGTGCCGCGCCCGGAGGTCGACGAGGAGTGGGTGGAGGTGGACGCCGGCGAATGGGGAACCGTCCGCACCCGGATCATCCGCCCGAAGGGCGCCACGGGCCCGCTGCCCGTGGTCTTCTACATCCACGGGGCCGGATGGGTCTTCGGTGACGAGAAGACCCACGACCGCCTCTTCCGCGAGCTCGTCGTCGGCGCCGGCGCGGTGGGCGTCTTCCCCGTGTACGACCGCGCACCCGAGGCGAAGTACCCCACGCAGGTGGAACAGAACTACGCGGTGGGCCAGTGGGTGCGGAAGAACGGCGCCGACCACGGCATGGACACCTCGCGGGTTGCGGTCACCGGCGAGTCCGTCGGCGGCTGCATGTCCGCGGTCTTCGCGCTGATGAACAAGGAACGCGACGACGGTCTCGACCTGAAGGCCCAGGTCCTGCTCTACCCGGTCACCGACGCCGACTTCGACACGCCGTCGTACCTGCAGTTCGCCGAGGGCTACTACCTCACCCGCGACGGCATGAAGTGGTTCTGGGACGCGTACACCACCGACCCGGAGCAGCGGAAGCAGCACTACGCCTCCCCGCTGCGGTCGACGCTCGACCAGCTCAGGGGCCTGCCCACCACCCTGGTCATCACGGACGAGGCGGACGTCCTGCGCGACGAAGGTGAGATGTACGCCAACAAGCTCCGGGAGGCGGGCGTCGACGTCACGTCGGTCCGCGTCGCCGGCATGGTCCACGACTTCCTGCTCCTGGACAGCCTCCGCGACACCCGCGCGGCGAACGTGGCCCGCAAACTCGCCGTCGACGCCCTGCGCACGGCCCTGCACGAGACCTGACCGCACCCCGCCCCGGCCGGCCCGACCGCCGGCCGGGGCGCCGGGTTCGCGCGGCTGCGCCGACGGGAGCGCCGGTGCGCCGCCTCGGACCGCCGAGCCCGTCCTCACGGCGCGCACGAGCGGACCGGAGCCGACTTCGAGCGGGAGGAGCACCGCCATGACCGGTCTGTCGCCCGGTTTCCACGGCCGCGGCAGCCGCGGCCTCATCGAACGCCTGCCCCCGGGCCAGTACCCCACCGAGTCGTTCCCGGTGCTCTCCGCCGGTCCGACCCCGCACGTGCCCACGGACCGCTGGTCCTTCACCGTCACCGGCGACACCGGCGAGAGCCGGAGCTGGACCTGGGACGAGATGCGGGCGCTGCCGCAGGAGCGGCCGGTCGTCGACATCCACTGCGTGACGCGGTGGTCCAAGTTCGACACCCGCTGGGAGGGGGTCTCCCTCGACGTGCTGACCGACGCGGTGGAGACCTCCGCCGCGTACGTGGTCGCGGAGTCCTTCGACGGCTACACGACCAACCTGCCCCGTGCGGACGTCACGGGAGGCAAGGCGTGGCTCGTCCACTCCTTCGACGGCTATCCGCTGTCGCCGGACCACGGCGGCCCGGCCCGGCTGCTGATCCCGCACCTGTACTTCTGGAAGTCGGCCAAGTGGGTCAAGGGCCTGCGCTTCACGGTCCGCGACGAGCCGGGCTTCTGGGAGCAGGCCGGCTACCACGACTACGGCGATCCCTGGCGCGAGCAGCGCTACCGGGGCGACCGGTGAGCGTCGCCACGACCGGCCCGAGTGCCGCCGGCGGCTGGCGCCGGGCGCGGCTGACCGCACGCGAGGAACAGACGGCGACCGGTCGCGCCCTCCGCTTCGAGGTGCCCGGCTGGCCCGGCCACCTGCCCGGCCAGCACGTCGACGTCCGTCTGACCGCGGACGACGGCTACCAGGCCGTCCGCAGCTACTCGCTGGCGGCGCCCGCCACCGGCGAGACGGTCGAGCTCGGCGTGCAGACCGCGCCGGGCGGCGAGGTCTCCCCGTACCTGAACGAGGTCCTGCCCATCGGCGCCGAGGTCGAGGTCAAGGGACCGCTGGGAGGATGGTTCGTGTGGACGCCGGAGACCCGGGGCCCACTGCTCCTCGTCGCCGGCGGCTGCGGCGTCGTCCCCCTCATGGCGATGCTCCGGGCCCGGCGCGCGACCGGAGCCCCCGCCGACCCGTGCGCGCTCGTCTGCTCCGTACGCGACCCCGGCGAACTCTGGTACGCGAAGGAGCTCGCCGACCCGTCCGGCACCGAAGACGTCCGCGTCCTCTACACGCGCCAGGCACCCCCGGGCGACGAACGCCCGGCCCACCGCCTCGCACCGGACGACCTGGAGGGCCTGCCCGCGTCCCCGGAGACCCGGTGCTACGTCTGCGGGCCCACCGGCTTCGTCGAACACGCCACCGCCCTCCTCCAGTCCCGCGGCCACCCGCCGGGCTCCATCCGCACCGAACGTTTCGGCTGACCCGGACGCGCGCCCGCCCGGCCGGCCCCTCCTCCGCGACCCGAGGGACACCACCGTGAACCAGCGACCCGCCCACCACCTCGACGGCAACTGCCTCGCCGGCCCGCTCGCCCAGGTCCTCGCGCTCGACCCCACCACCGCCTGGTGGACGTGCCCGGACTGCCGCACCGCCTCCCCGGTCGGCCGGCTGCACGTGTACGGCCCCGAACCCGGCCTCACCGGCCGCTGCCCCGACTGCGCCCAGCTCGCCCTGCGCGTCGTCACCCACCCCGGCCGCCTCTGGCTCCAGCTCGGCACAGGCCAGGGCGCGTTCCGCTTCGAACTGCCGCCGCCCCCGTCGTAGCACCGCGACGGGAGCCGCCCGCGGCCGCGGCGTCGGGGCGCCTGCTCCGGGCGGCCTCCCACCCGACGGGCGCGCCCCCGAGACGGGGGGCGGGCAGGCCCTGGTGGCGGCCGCCCGCGGCGTCGGCCACGATGACCGGACGGAACGGGGGCCTCGACGGAAGGGACCACCATGACGGAGAACGACGCCTGGGGCGACGACGTCTACCAGCCCGACGGCAGCGAGACCCAGGACGACGAGGGCCTGCTCGACGCGGGCGACACCCTCGACGGCCCGCCCGCCGATCCGTACGACACGGGTTACTCACCCCCCGACCGGCCCTGGGGCGCCGGTCACACCGGCGAGACCGCCGAGGAGCAGGAGCACGGTGAAACCCTCGACGAACGGCTGGCCGAGGAGGTGCCCGACCTGGCGGTGCCCGACGGCGACGGCATCGGTGACACGACGGACACCGACGGGGAGGCCCTGGACGGCGAGGTCGGCGACCGGCGCGCAGGCCGCCTCCTCTCCCCGGACGAGGACCCCGGGAGCGAGGACTGGTCGGCGATGGACGCCGAGGACGCCGGCCTGGACGGCGGCGCGGCCTCCGCGGAGGAGGCCGCCGTCCACGTCATCGACGACTGACCGGTCCTACGACCCCAGGGCAGGAGCGCGAACCCGCACGCTGCTGGTGGCTCACGCCGAGATCATCCTCACGGAACTCGCGGCGGCCGAGTCCGGGCTGGCCGCCCTGCGAAGCGGTCGGCGCGGCGTCGTGCGCGTCACCGCCTTCGCTTCCGCGGCCCGCACCCTCGTCGCACCGCTGTGGCAACGCCTGGCCGACAGCGATCCCGGCCACCCCGGACTGTCGCTGCGACTGTCCGTGCGGGAACCCGACCAGGCCCTCGACGAACTGCACAAGGGCTCCACCGACCTCGCCCTGGTCCACAGCTACACCGTGCTCCTGGCCCTCGTCGCAGACCTGCCCTGGCTCACCCCGGGCCCCGAGACCTCCTGCTACGAGATGATTCAGCGCGCCTGCGGTGCGGCGGGCTTCGTCCCGGACATCAGGGCCCGGAGCAGCGACTTCGGCGTGCTGACGGCCCTCGCCGCCGCTGGAGCGGGCGTGACCCTCATCCCCCGCATGGCGCTGCCCGACACCGCGGACGCCCTGTCCCTGAGCGTCCACCCCCTGCTCCGTCTCGTCTCCCGGTCGACGTTCACCGTCAGCCGGGCGGGAACCGGCAAGCGTCCCGACCTGCGGCGGGTGCGGCAACTGCTCCACGACTCGGCCACGCTCCCCGAGGCCGGGTGACGGGCCTTGGCTCGCGGCGTGCGCGCACCGCGACGCCGTGCTGACGCCGAGGTGGCGTCGGACGAGGGAACCTAACGGGCGGCCGCGTCCCCGGCGTCCTCGGCACGGGAGCCTTCCGGGCGAGGGGCGAAGGGGCCGTGCAGGGCGGCCCACTGCAGGAGCAGGATGGTCTTGCCGTCGGCGATGCGTCCGTCGCGCGTCATCGCGAGGGCGTCGGTGAAGGGCAGTTCGAGGACCTCGATGTCCTCGCCGTCGTCCGCCACCCCGCCACCGGGCCCGGTCCGGTCGCGGGGCGTGTAGGGGGCGGCGAAGAAGTGGAGGCGTTCGGTGACCGAGCCGGGACTCATGTAGGCGTCGAGGACCTGGGTCAGGGGGCCGAGGGTGACGCCGAGTTCCTCGGCCGCCTCCCGGCGGACCGCGGCGACGGGGTCGTCCGCGTCGAGCAGCCCCGCGGCGGCTTCGACGAGCATGCCGTCGGGGTGGTCGTTGACGTAGGCGGGGTAACGGAACTGGCGGGTCAGCAGCACGCGTCCGCGCCTGGCGTCGTAGGGCAGGACGACGGCGCCGTCACCCCGGTCGTACGTCTCGCGCTGCTGGGTCTCCCAGCGCCCGTCGCGCCGGCGGTAGTCGAAGGTGGTGCGGCGCAGGACGTGCCAGCCCTGCGAGGTGAGTTCGACGTCGCGGACGACGACGTCCGGGTTGCGGTCGAGGCCGCGTCCCGCCCGGTCGAGCCCGGTCCGGCCGCGGTGGTCCGGCACGTCCACGCCGGGGCGCGGCGTCACACCGCACCCCGCGTACCGAGGACGGGGATCTCGGCCACGTCGTGGTAGACGGGCAGGCCCCGGCGGCGTGCGACGGCGACGTCCTGGTCGGCGCCCGCGGACTCGCCCGGAAGGCGCAGCACGGCGTCGCAGTGGGCCAGCAGTCGTTCGGCGGTCGGGTACAGCACCTGGTCGGCGAGCGGATCGGTGGGGCCGGCGCCGGCCGAGCGCAGGACGGGCAGGGCGATCCACTCCCCGATCACCGGGACGTGTCCGGCGGCGAAGACGGGCCAGGCCGCCGCTTCGAGACGGGCGAGGTTGGCGGCCATCGCCCGCGGGTCACCGTCGGTGCCGGAGCGGTACGGGCCGGCGATGAGGATGAGCAGGGGCTTGTCGTTCATGGGCGCTACACTACATGCAGAAACGTGCAAGAACAGGAGAGAACGTGAATGCTGGCTGCTGAACGGCGTGACCACCTGCTGGAACTGCTCGCCCGCGAGGGCAAGGTCGTCGCCAAGGACGTCGCCGTCCGGCTGGGGATCTCCGAGGACACCGTGCGCCGCGACCTTCGCGACCTGGCGGGCGAAGGACTGTGCCAGCGCGTCTACGGCGGGGCGCTTCCCGTGTCGCCGGCGGTCGCGGACTACGGCACCCGGCAGTCCGTGGCCCCGGACGGCAAACGCCGGGTCGCCTCGGTGGCCGCCGGACTGGTACGTCCGGGCGGCGTCGTCATCCTCGACGGAGGCACCACGGCACTCGCCGTCGCCCACGCGCTCCCGAAGGACCGGGCGTGCACCGTGATCACCCACAGCCCGACGATCGCGGTGGCGCTGCTCGACCACCCGAAGGCCGAGGTCTTCATGATCGGCGGCCGGCTGTTCCGGCATTCGGCGGTGGCCTGCGGTGCCGCCGCCGTCGAGGCCGCGCAGAACGTCTCCGCGGACCTCTTCCTCCTCGGCGTGACGGGCGTGCACCCGGAAGCGGGTCTCACCACCGGCGACGCGGAGGACGCCGCGATGAAGCGCGCCCTCGCGGCACGGGCCGCGGACACGTACGTCCTCGCCTCCTCCGAGAAGATCGGCACGGCCTCCCGGTACCGCGTCCTGGCCTGGGAGGAGATCAGCGGCCTGATCACCGACGCGCCGCCCCGGGACCCGGTGGTCGAGCGCCTCGCGGCCGACGGGATCGAGGTGCTGTCGGCGGACTGACCGCTACGTGCCGCGGGCGTCACAGGACCCGCCGTGCCCTGCGCCGCCCTTCGCATTGCGTCACGTTCAGGGGACGGGCGCCACCGCACCGGGTCAGGGAATGGTCCGCGAGGGGGCTGCCCGCCCGGTCCGGTCGTCCTCGGCAGGCCGGGGCGGCGTCCGCCGGCGGCCGCGCCGCCCCGAGCGGACGGGACGGCCGAGGACGACTCCGGCCAGGACCAGGGCCAGCCCGCCCAGTTGCTGCGGGGTCAGCGACTCCGACGCGACCACCACGCCCAGCAGCACCCCGGTGACGGGGTTGAGCAGGCCGAGCAGCCCCACGGTCCCCGCCGGCAGGTGCCGGAGCCCGGCGAACCAGGCGGTGAAGGCCAGCGCGGTGGCGACCAGCGCGACGAAGGCGAACCCGAGGAGCGCCGGCGCGGAGAGCGGCGGGGGAGCCCCCTCCGCGATCGCCGCCGCCGGGAGCAGCAGCAGACCGCCCGCGGTGAGCTGCCAGGCGGTCGAGGCGAGCACGTCGGCGCCGTCGCTCCACCGCCTGGCCAGGACGTAGCCGAACGACGACACGAGCATGGCGGCGACCGAAGCGGCCACACCTGCCGCGTTCACCTCCCGCGCACCCGTGAGCAGCATGAGGCAGACCCCGGCGAGGCCGACTCCCGCGCCGGCCAGGTGGGTGGTCCGGGGCCGTTCGGCGACCAGGAGCCAGGCCGCCAGCATCATCGCCAGCGGGGACACCGCCATGACGGTCGAGGCGAGGCTCGTCGGCAGTGTCTGGGAGGCGACGTAGACGAGGGCGAAGAACACGCTCATGTTGAGCAGACCCAGCACGGCGGACCTCCACCACCACGCGCCGCGCGGCCGCCGCCGGCACAGCGCCAGCAGCACCAGGCCGGCGGGCAGCGCCCGGTAGGCGGCTCCGTAGAGGGGATGGTCCGCGGGCAGGAACTCGTGGGTGACGAAGTAGTTGGCGCCCCAGGCGACCGGCGCGATCGCGGTCACCGCGAGCCACCGCGCATTAGCTTCCATGGAAGCCAATATACCTTCCTGGGAAGTTACTATGGGGGCATGGACGACCGGCACCCTCACCCTCCGGACCACGTGGCTCGCATCCAGGCCGACTGGCGCCGGGAGCGCCCCGACGTGGACGTCTCCCCGCAGGGCGTGATCGGCCGCCTGCACCGGCTGGCCGACCGGCTGACCGCAGAGCTCTGCCGCGTCTACGACCGCTACGGCCTCAGCGAGGGAGAGTTCGACGTCCTGTGCGCGCTGCGGCGCGCCGGCGAGCCCTACGAACGGGCGCCGGGGGAACTCGCCGCGCACACCATGGTCACCACCGGGGCGATGACGAAACGGATCGACCGCCTGGAGCGGGCCGGGCTCGTCACGCGCCGCCGGTCCGACGGCGACCAGCGGGGCCGGATCGTCGCCCTCACCGCGACCGGCCGCGACCTCATCGACCAGGCGTTCGGCGACCACATGCGCAACGAGCGCCGGCTGCTGGACCTCCTGACGGAGGACGAGGCCAGGACGATGGAGGCACTGCTCACGACCTGGCTCGCCCGCATCGACGAGCGCGACTGAGCGGCAGGCCGACCGCGGAAGCGCGCCGCCGGGACGACCGGTCGGCTCCGTACCGCCTCCCCGCCCCTGCGTGCGGCGTACGCCCTCCCCGCCTCTGCCGCACGGCCGCCGGCGTCATGCCCCGCCACACCACGAGCTCTCCGGCCGGCACCGGCACCCAGGCCCGGTGACCGATGTCGCGAAGCCCGGGCCTCTTCCCCCCTGCGCTTCCGCCCGGCTGCCGTGATCAACTCCCGGCGAGCGCCGCCAGTTCGCCCGCGCCCAGCTCCGTGAAGGCGACAGACAGTCCCGTGTCCACCCCGCGTGCTTCAGCAGCCGCGCACAGGTGCTCCAGAACCGCCGCAAGGTTCTCCAGACCGCCGACCGGACGAAGAAGCCACAGCCGTCCTCGCGGTCGGGGCGGGACCCCGGCGAGGGCGAGATCGGCCGCGGCGTCCTGTTCCTGGGTCTCCTTCTCCTCCCGCGAGAGGGGACGACACTCGACGTCCAGGACCCGGCCGGCGGCATCAAGGGTGGTGTCGAGCTGCCAGCGGGTCGACCGGTCGGGAACCCAGGTCCGGGCTTCGGCCGGCCATACGTAGGGGAGGAACACCCACATCGGTGTTTCGGGTGCCGGAGCCCAGCCCCTCTCCACGAGCTCGCGCACCTCCGGCAGCCGGTCCGGTTCCAGCTCGGTCGTCCCCGACCTGCGCGAAGCGACCCGATGCGGGATGCCGCTTTCATCCCATGACATGGGCGCACCGTACGCACTTCAGACCGTAACCCTTGCGGGACACGAGTGCCACGGCCCGCGGCAGCCGACAGCCCGGCGCGTCCCGCCCCCCGACCGAGGGGGAATTTCGCTGATTTCGTGATGTGAGCGGTGCGGGGCCGCGACGATGGTGGCATGAGCGATCTGGACGCGGTGCCGGGGGAATGGCCGGTGGTGGTGAGGGTTCCGGTGGAGCCGGTGGAGGCCGCGATCGAGGCCGATGCCCTCGACGCCGCGGCGCGCCACAGAGGGCTGGCGATCCGGGGCCCGCTGTTCGGCGTCGCCGCGCAGGGCCCGCGGGACGGGCGGCGGTGGCGGGTGGTCGCCGAGGTCACCCACAGCTGTCCGCAGCAGGCCCGTGACGCGCTGAACTCCCTGCTCTGGTTCCGGGCGAAGGACGAGGCGCAGAGCCGGGAGGAACGACGGGCGCTGCTGGCGGCGGTCGCCCGCCTGGAGAAGGAGCTCGTGGACGAGCTCACTGTGGACGACACCCGCTACCGCGTCGTACGGGCCGAGGAGTACGCGGCCGTCGACGAGTTCGGCGACGTCGAGACCCCGCGGCCGACCGACCCCGAACCCCTCACCCGCGACTGGAGCACCCGCGCCCGAGGCCCCCGGGTCGACGACGGGCTCGTGCTGGACCCCGACGCTCCCCTCACCCCGCTGCGGGCGGCGGAGCGCGTCGCCCTGCGCACCCTGGCCTACGGCGGCGCCCGGTTCCCCGACGCGGTCCTCGCCGACTCCGCGCGGGCCGTGAAGAGCCACCCGGACGTCGTCCTGATGCCGGCGGCGTTCCTGATCACCGAGCGGTCCGGCGACGGCCCGTGGTCTCCCGGCAGCTGCCTCCTCGCCACCGCCCACGACGCCCGCCGCACCCTGGACTTCGCCCTGACCTGGATGGAACCGCGCATCCGCGGCCTGATCCCCTACGAAGCCGACCGCACCGTCGACGCCCGCAACCCGGCCGCCGGCACCCCCGACGAGGCAGCCGCGCAGCTCAAGGCACTCGCGAAGGCCGCGGACAGGCTGCGCGCCGGCCGCTGCGACCAGGTCGAAGCCGAGGGCACCGTCTACCGCATCACCCGCTCCCGACGCCTGCTGCGCTGGGGTTCGGACGGCCCCGAAGGCCCCCGCCCTTCCGACGTCAACAGTCAACCTCCCGCCGTCCTCCACCCGCGCCTCGACGAGGACGGCACCGTCCACTTCGACGACGACGCCGCCGCGGGTACCGAACCCGCCTGCTGACACCGGCCGGGACCGTGCCCAGGTGCCCCGGCAAGGGGCCCGGCCCCCGCCCCGGAGTGGGGGCGAGGGCCGGAGCCGGGTCGGTGTGACGTCAGGAGACGTAGAGGCGCGTGGGCTTCGGGAAGTTGTTGCGGTACCCCTTCAGCTCACGGATGTCCGACGGCTTGAGCTTGATGCAGCCGGCCGACTTGTAGTCGCCGTTGCCGTCCCAGCGCGTCGGCTCGGTCCTGCCCTGCTTGCCGTTGGACTTCATCTCGCTGTGGATGAACAGCGCGTCGCGCTTCGTGCCCTTCTTCCCGTTCGACTTGCACCGCTTGTCCTGGAGCTTCCAGACGATGCCGTTGATGGTGCCGGCGAAGTTGTTCTTGAAGTACTCGATCTTGTAGTCGCCGTTGGGCAGCCAGCCCACGTTCTTCTGGCAGGCGTTCTGCCCGACCTTCCGCTTGGCGTTCTTGGCGTCGCCCAGGCCCGACCCGGCGCGCCAGCTGTCGAGCACGTACGAGCGCGTCCTGTCGGGGGTGATCTGCCGGACGTGGATCAGCGACAGGCGCGAGTTGGAGGGGTCCTTCTTGTTCTTCTTGAACTGGAGGTACGTGTAGCTCCTCGCGGCGGCGGTGACGGCCGCCGGCGCCTCGGCCGTCGTCACCGCGGCCGGCTGCGGAGCCGCCGGCGCCTGCGCCCCGGCCGCCGCCGGGACCAGGCCCACCGCCACGGCGGCCGCTCCCGCGGTCGCCAGGGCCTTCAGGGACCGGTGCGCGGGCTTGGCCGAACGTGTCGTGATCATGAAGGGTTCCTCCCGTCGAGTGCCCCGTGACCGGGGCTGCCTCCGGCCCCGACCGGGCCGGCGACACCGAGTTCACCAGCGCCGACGGTTGTTCAGCAGGCCCCTTCCGCCGGACCGAACAAAGAAGAAACCGCCGGTGGACGACCGGATCACCGCTTGCCGCGCCGCTCGCGGGCTCCATAGCCTGGCCCGTCGTGCGCGGACCGGACTTGCGCACGGGGGGACGGGGGAGGCACACCATGGGGCGTCGTGAGACACCGGTCGATCCGAACGAGGGACCGGTCCAGCGGTTCGCGTACGAGCTGCGCAAGCTGCGCCAGGAGGCAGGCGGCCTCACCTACCGCGAGATGGCCCGGCGCGCCCACTACTCCGTGACGTCCCTCTCGCAGGCGGCGGCCGGCGAGCACCTGCCCTCGCTGGCGGTCACCCTCGCCTACGTCACGGCCTGCGGCGGCGATCCGCACGCGTGGGAGCGCCGCTGGCGCGAGACGGAGGCGGAGGCGCTGGCCGCGAGGGTCCGGGACGACGACTCCTCCGAGGTCCCCCCGTACCAGGGACTCGCCCGGTTCGAACCCGCCGACCACGACAGGTTCTTCGGACGGGACGAACTGACCGCCGTCCTGCGGCAGTCGGTCGCCGAGCACCGCTTCACCGCCGTGTTCGGCCCCTCCGGCAGCGGCAAGTCCTCCCTGCTGCGGGCGGGACTCATCCCCGCCCTGCGACGCGACGGCCACTTAGGAACCGTCGGAACCGGTACCGCCGCCGCCACCGGAACCGCCAGGGGAACCACCGCCACCGCCCCGGTCCGCCTCGCGGCCATCCGCGTCCTGACCCCGGGCGAGCACCCCTTGACCACGCACGCCCCAGCGCTGCGCCCCAGCGAAGGGAACGGGGCCGACGACGGCGATGGCGACGGCGCTGACGCGGCGCCCGGCGACACCCTCGTCGTGGTCGACCAGTTCGAGGAGGTGTACACCCTCTGCCGCGACCAGGCCGAACGCGCCGCGTTCATCGACCTCCTGCTGGCCGCCCGCCGTCCGGACAGCCGCCTGCGGGTCGTCATCGCGGTACGGGCGGACTTCTACGCCCGCTGCGCCGAGCACCGCGACCTGGCCACGGCGCTGCGCGAGACGAGCGTGCTCGTGGGCCCCATGAGCCAGGCGGAGCTCCGCGAGGTCGTCGTCAGGCCGGCCCAGGCGGCCGGGCTGATCGTCGAACGTTCCCTCACCGCCCGGCTCGTGCGGGAGGTGGAGGGCCGCCCCGGCGGTCTGCCGCTGCTGTCGCACGTCCTGCGCGAAACCTGGCGGCGGCGCCGCGGCCGGGCGCTCACCGAGGAGGCGTACCACGCCGCGGGCGGGCTGGAAGGCGCCATCGCGCAGACGGCCGAGGACGTCCACTCGCGCTTTTCGCCCGCGCAGGCCGAGCTCGCGAGGCTGCTGATGCTGCGGCTGATCGCACCGGGCGAGGGCTCCCAGGACACCCGCCGTCCCGCACCCCGCGCCGAGCTCGACATCGCGGCCCCCGAGGACGTCGCCCATGTGCTGGACCGGCTGGCCGGCGCCCGGCTGGTCACGCTCGACGACGACACGGTCAGCCTGGCCCACGAGGCCCTGATCACCGCCTGGCCCCGGCTCGGCGCCTGGATCGACGAGGACCGCGAACGCCTGCGCGCCCACCGCCGGCTGACGGAAGCCGCTCGTGCCTGGGACGACCTCGGCCGCGACAGCGGCGCCCTGTACCGGGGCGCCCGCCTGGTCGCCGCCGAGGAGCACTTCCGCACCGGGACGGGGCGGCCCGCCGCGCTCACCGCCGTCGAGGACGCCTTCCTGACCGCCTCCCTCGCCGGCCGCACCCGGGAGCGCCGGCGCCGCCGCGCCCTGACCGGGGCGCTGTCCTGCCTGCTGGTGCTGGCCCTGCTCGCCGTCGGCGTCGCATGGCAGGAGAGCCGTACGAGCGACCGCAGGCGCGTCGAGGCGGAGGCCGGCCGGCTGGCCGCCGTCGCCGAGGGACTGCGCCTGACCGACCCGCTCAAGGCCATGCGGCTGAGCGTCGCCGCCTGGCGCCTCGCCCCCACCCCGCAGACCCGGTCCGCCCTGCTGGGCGCCCTCGGGCAGAAGGAGCAGGACGTCTTCACCGTTCCGGACGCCGCTCCCGATGCCGCCGAACGCTACCTGACCGCCGACGGGCGCTCACTGGTGTCCGTCGCGCCGGACCGCGTCGACACCTGGGACGTACGCACCCACCGCCGCACCCACACGCACGTCCACACCCCCGCCCCGGCCGGAGCGTACCCCCGAGCCGAGGTCGGCCCGCCCTGGTCGGCCCTCAGCCCCGACGGCCGCACGCTGGCGCTGCTGGAGGAGGACGGCATACGGCTCCTGGACGTGCGCAGTGGTCGCGGGACGGGCCGTCTCCCCGTGCCGTCCGCCATGAGCGCGCAGTTCGGCCCGGACGGGCGCACCCTGCTGGTGGAGAGCTGGGGGGAGTTCGACGGCCCGACCGGCCTGCAGGTCTGGGACGTCGCGCGGCGGCGTCAGCTGCTGGCCGTGCCCGTCCGCGCAGGGGAGACCGTCCAGGACAGCGTCGTCAGTCCCGACGGCCGCTGGCTGGCGCTGTGCACGGACAAGCGCCCCCTGGAGATCCGCAGCCTCGGACGCGGTCCCGGCGCCGAGGACTCCGGTCCCGGCACAGAGGACTCCGGACCCGGCACCGAGGGCGTCGGCCGCGGCGGGAAGCTGCCGCTGCCGTGGCTCCCCGACGCGGGCGACGACCACTGCTCCGAGGAAGGCTTCGCCTTCACCCCCGACAGCCGCGGCATCGCCCTGGTCACCGGCAGCGGCATCCGCGCCTGGGACCTGCGCAGCGGCCGTACGGCGTTCCGGCTCGAGACCCCAGGGGTCCAGCACTTCGCGTTCAGTCCCGACGGCCGGTTCGCCATGGCGGCCACCGTCGCCAACGAGATCCTGCTGTGGCGCATCGCGGCCCCCGCGACCCCGGTGTTCCGCTACACCCTGGTCAACGAGACGCCCTACGCCCTCCGCCTGGACGTCGCCGGGGGCGCCATACGGTACGCCTCCAGCAGCGGAGCGATCGTCCGGTCGCTGAACCTGGGCCGCGCCGTCACCGGCGGCTGGCGCGACCGGGAGGCCGGCGAGGCCGAGTGGAGCCCGGACGGCCGGCTGCTGGCCACCGTGGACAGCGCCGGCGACCGGGCCGTGTACCGGCTGCTGGACGACCGCGGCCGGCTCCGCGACGAGCTTCCGGGCGTCCCCTGCCCGCTCCTCCCGGCGGACGAGCAGCCGGACGAATCCCCCGAGGACGAGGACGGCGACGGCACACCGGCCGGGCGGGGCACGGCGAGCGGAGAATGGTCGGCATCCGCGGAAGGGCCGGCGGACGACGCCGCCACCGCGGACCAGGAGAGCACCCCGGCCGGCGAACAACCGCAGGGAGCCGGCACCGACCTGGCCGTCACCTCGGTGCCGCCAGAGAACAGCTGCTTCGACCGCCTGGCGTTCAGCCCCGACGGCGGATACCTCGCCTACGGCCGCGCCCGGCAGGACATCGCCCCTGACGCCGCCGAACCCCGGCTCATCACCGTGTGGGACATCCGCGCGCGCCGGGCGCTCGCCACGCTGGACCTCGACGCAGGCGGTACGCCCCGCCCCGAGGACGAACTGCCCTCCGAGATCTCAGGGATCGCGCTCGGCGCCGACGGCCGGACGCTCGCCGTCTCCCGCACGGGCCACAGCGACGTGCTCGAACTGTGGGACGTCCCGGCCCGCAAGCGCCTGCGCACACTGTCCGGCTTCACCGGGGAGGAAGTGGTCCTGCGCCCCGACGGCGGCACGGCCGTCTCCTGGACGGACGCGGTCGCCGATCTGCGCTCCGGCCGCGTCCGGCAGCGGGTGCTGGGCAGCGACGACACCACCGCCCTCGCCTTCAGCCCGGACGGCACCCGGCTGGCGGCGGGCGACACACTGGGCCGCGTCACCATCTGGGACGGCGACCTGCGCGCACGCCTCGGGTCGCTCGCCGGGACCCACACGGGAGCCCGCCACGTGGAGGACGAGGCCGTGTCCGCGCTCGCCTTCTCGCCCGACGCCACCGTCCTCGCCGTCGCGGGGAACTCCGGCACGCTGCAACTCTGGGACACGGCGTCCCACCGCCTCCTCGGCGCCGCGCTGCCGACGCCGGGCGACACGATCCGCGCCCTCGCCTTCGCACCGGACGGGACCACCCTCCGGGCGGCGGGCGCGCACGTACGCGTCCAGTCGTACGACATCGATCCCGACCGCGCCGCCGCAGCACTCTGCGCCCGCCTGGGCACCGGCCTCTCCCCGGCGGACTGGAAGACCTACGCGCCGGGCGTCCCCTACCAGAAGACCTGCTGAACGCGCCGCCCGCCCGAGCCCTAGACCCAAGCCCCCTAACCAGAACGCGCCAAGGCAGCGAGCAGCCCTGCCCCGATGCCCAGCACGACCACCTGCAGAATCCCCGCAACCCGGTACCGCAGGGCCATCAGGCCGCCGCCTGTCACGACGGCACCCCCGGCCAGGATCCACACTCCCTGCCACGCCACCCCGGGCGCGTCAGGCGCGTTGACCTGGTCGTAGCTGTCGGCCCAGCCGGCCATCCCGTAACCGAACACCAGCCACGCGATGACCAGCAAGTCGAGGATGAGGAGGGCCAAGCCCACCCCCACCTGCTGACCAGCAGACGGCCTCCCGCCGCGCCCCACCCTCACCACCGATGCCCCCCCCACCGTCTGTCCACCGCATGCGGCCAGCATGCGGCGGTGACGGACCCCTGCACATGAGTACGGATACTCACCGGGCTTTCGGCACCGGGAAACGCCGTTACGGGCGATCGGGAGGAGCCCCGCCAGCGACACCTCACGGGCGAGCCACCCTTCACGGCTGCGCCGGTACTCGCCCAGCAGCGTGCCCCAGCCGTATGCGCCATCGTCGTCGACGCCGAGCCGAAAGAGGTCGCCGAGACCCTGAAGCGGCTCCGGGGCACAGGCCGGCACGCGGACCGAGTACGGGAGACCTTCCACACCGGCCGCTTCCAGGAACGAGCGATAGGAAGGCGGCAGCGGCAGTCCGATCTCGCGTTCGGGACGTTCGACTTCCCGGAGGTCGAACGACCTGAACGGCCCCACGACCAGCCGACCTCGATACCAGCGCGACAGCTCCTCGGACATCGCCCGATTGTCGCACTACGCCTGGGAACGGAGCCGAGCCGTGGCCCACGTGAGTGCCCCTCCCCATCCGGGCTCTGTGACGGCGCCACCCACCACCAGGGGGGGGTACCCGAGCGCATCAGCGGACGCCAACCAGGACCATGCCCGAACGACCACCGAATCGAACGTCCAACGCTCTGCGGCACGGTGATCCGAAAGTCACCCCTAGGCGTCGCCTTGTGCGGGACGGTCCCCGTAGCGGGCGGCCAAGGTGCGGACGGTCGCCGTGATGCGGTCGCGCAGCTCGACCGGGGCCAGGACCTCGATGTCCGTGCCCAGGCGCAGGAACTCCCCGTGGGCGTGGTCGACGGACTCGATCGGTATCCGGGCCTCGGTCCAACCGCCGTCCGTGGGCGTCACTCCGAGACGGCGGGCGCCCTCCGGCGTGAGCCGTACCAAGGCTTCCCCGGTGTGCAACCGGGCCCGGAAGCCCGCCACATGCTCTTTCCAGTAAGCGGCGAGGTCGAACCCTTCCGGTACGGCGAACTCCGCCAGCGGACGCACGGCGAGGACCTGGTCGACGCGGTACGTGCGGGTCCCGGACGGCCCTCCCGCGACCAGGTACCAGCGGCCCGCCTTCAGTACCAGCCCGTACGGTTCCACCCGCCGCTCGATCTCCTCCGGCGCCCGCCAGCGCCGGTACCGCAGAAGCATCGCCCGCCGCTCCCACACGGCGGCGGCGACCGCGGCCAGGTGGGGCGTGCGGTCGGCGTCGCTGTACCAGCCGGGGGCGTCTAGCAGGAAGCGCTCCTGGATCCGCCCTGCGTGTGCGCGCAGCTCCGCCGGCAGTGCCGCGTGCAGCTTGAGCTGGGCGGCGGTGAGCGCCTCGCCCAGGCCGAGATCGGCGGCGGCGCCGGGGAGCGCGGCGAGGAACGCGGCCTGCGCCTCGTCGCTGGTCAGTCCGGTGAGCCGGGTGCGGTAGCCGTCGACCAGCCGGTAGCCGCCCGCGTGGCCGGCGGCACCGTACAGCGGGATGCCGGCGCCGGCGAGCGCCTCGACGTCCCGGTAGACGGTACGGACGGACACCTCCAGCTCGTCGGCCAGTTGCCGGGCCGTCATCCGGCCCCGGTTCTGGAGCAGGAGGAGCAGGGTGACCAGCCGGCTCGCGCGCATGCCGTTCAGTATCCCTGTCCCCTGACAGCAGATGTCAGGGGACAGGCTCTACCTTCCGGCGCATGAACGACTTCGACTTCCTGCACGGCACCTGGGACGTGGCCAACCGCCGTCTCACCGCACCGCTCACGGCGGGCCCCGCGACCTGGGTCGAGTTCCCCGGATGCGCGGTGGTCCGCCCGCTGTTCGGGGGCGCCGGCAACATCGACGAGATCACCTTTCCCACCCTCGATCGCCAGGGTGTCACCCTGCGCCTCTTCGACCGCGAGACGCGACGCTGGTCGATCCATTGGTCCGACAGCCGGACCGGCCGGCTGGACCCGCCCGTCGTCGGCGGCTTCACCGGCGACCGCGGCGACTTCCACGGCGACGACACCTACGACGGGAGCCCGATCCGGGTGCACTTCACCTGGCACCGCCTCGGCCCGGACCACGCCCGCTGGGAGCAGGAGTTCTCCGCCGACGGCGGCTGTACCTGGGAACACAACTGGACCATGGACCTCACCCGCACCGGGCGGGCGGCATGAGCATCGTCGAACTGCGCCAGTACACCCTGCACCCCGGGGCCCGTGAGACCCTGATCGAGCTGTTCGAGCGCGAGTTCGTGACCGGTCAGCAGGCGGTCGGCATCACCGTCGGCGGCCGGTTCCGCGACCTGGACGACCCGGACCGGTTCGTCTGGCTGCGTGCCTTCCCCGACATGGCGCGGCGCCGGCGGGCGCTGGAGGAGTTCTACGGCGGCCCCGTGTGGCAGGAACACCGCGACGCGGCCAACGCCACCATGATCGACAGCGACGACGTCTTTCTGCTGCGCGGCCCGTGCTTCACCCCCGCGCCCGGCGCCCGTGAGGTGCAGGCGACCATCTGCCACCCGTCCGGGGCGAGCGCCTTCGACGCCTACGCCGCCCGGCACCTCGGCCCGGAGCACGCGCTGCACCGCACCGAGCACGCCGAGAACGACTGCCCTCGCCTGCCGGTCCGCACCGGGATCGACGTCCGCGTCTGGTTCGGCCCGGCACATCCCCCGCCCTGGCCGGCGCAGCATTTGCGGCTCGAACTGGTGACCGCGTAAAGCCGCCGTCGGTCCGGATCCTTGCCGGCCGCGAGCCGCGGTGCGCCCCGGCCGATCCGAGCGGGTGCTGGTGCGCGCGTCTGTGAGGCGGAGGCGGGGCGCCGAGGCGGGGCGTCGGCAACCGACGACACGGCGGCAGATGCGTCTGTCAGCTGTCGCGACGCCTGGGTGGTCCCCACGGCAGGTCCCAGCCTGTGCCGCGGAAGGCCGGCCCCCCAACGCGGAGCGCTAGGACCGCCGCGAACCGCTCGGACCGCCAACGGCCCCCGCCATGTTGGCGGGTGGCAGGCCGCGTGGGAGCGGCGGCCCGGGAACGCTCGCAGCGGGACGCTCCGTACCGCGATCGATTACACCAGGCCCCGGAGGTGGTGTCAGGCAGTGGCGATGCCCGCGAGGGTGCGCCGAAGCCGGCGGATGGCGTCCTCGGCCTCCGCGTACTGCTGGAGGGTCGGCTGTACGGCTCCGAAGGTCGGGCCGTCCTCAGGCGCCAGGGCGCGCCAGTGCAGGACCGGGGTGAGGGCGGTGGCCGCTGCGCCGAAAAACCAGGCCAGGCGTCCGTGCACATGGGCGAGGGCGATGGCGAGAGCGGCGAGCGCTTCTCGCAGATGGGCCAGCCGGTCGATCTCGGACAGCGCCCGCTGGGCCTCAGGAGTACCGACGGCTGTGGCCAGCTCGGTGGCGGCCTTCGCCGCGATGGCGCGATCAGACGGGGCCGGTACCCACATCTGCTCATGAAGTTGCCGCTCGGCTTCTTCCGCCAGGTCCTCAATGATCGTCAGCATGTCCACGGTCGCCACACTACGGGTCCAGGAGAAGGCCCGGTGAAGTGGTCGGCGCCGCGACCTCGTCCCCACGGTCAGGAGGCGCAAGGCCAGGACTTCGAAGGGTGACCGCCATCCACGCGGGCCGCCCGCCGGTTTGCCCGTGCCCGCCGCGCCTCGGCTGACAGGTTCAAGGACGTACCCCGCGCGCCTGCCCGAGGTACGTCCTTGGTGGTGGTGCCCGTGGTCAGGCGGAGCGGACCTGGATCTCCCCGATGCCCGAGCCCAGGCTTGAGCAGTGGGCGGTCGACTGGCCGGAGTCGCCCGGTTCGAGGCGGATGCGTTCACCGTCCACGTCGGACGACCAGCCGCAGACCAGGTGGACCCAGAAGGTGATGGGCTCGCTTCCGACGTTGGTGCACAGCGCCCAGCCGGTGTAGTCGTCGATGTTGTGCTTGCCCTTCTCGCAGGAGAGCCCGTGAGGATCAGCTGCGGGAGCGGCTACGGCGGCGGGAGCCGCAGCCGACAGGGCGAGGGCGAGGGCTGCGGACACGGCGAGGGCGGCACGCGCGGCGACGCCCGCCTTCTTGTTGTTCGTCAAGGTGTTTCTCTCCGTGAGATGGGGTGTCTTCCTCGCCCCACTTTGCCGCCGCCACATCGGGCAAAAACTGCGCCCGGCTTCACGCTCTGTAGACGAAAGGATCCGGCACGCCGGGATGCGGCATCTGTCCCGAGCGGACGTTGTTGTGGTGCGGAGTGGTACTCAGGGCGCGCGCCGGGGGCGCGCGGATCGGGGCGCCGGTCGGTCACCCGATTCCGCGGAGCCGGGCGCCGCCGCCGACGGTCTCCTGAGCGAGGTCCTTGCCGCGCCCGATGTCGCGCTACAGGGGCTGGGCCACGTGCGCGTCGAGAAGCCAGCGAGCCCCAGGCGCACGATCCGCAGCGGCGCGGCACGGCATGACATCGCGCTGGGCGCGGCGGCGTCAGCAGATAGGGGAGCTTCCCGCAGTACCTGCGTCGCCGCGCTTCGAGCTCTTCGCGGGAACGATACGGTCGCTGCGGCACGTGCAGGCCGGGGCTTCGGCGTGAACGACCTGATCAGGCGCGAGCGGACCGGCCGCCGCTCCAACTGAGCTCATCGGCTGTGAGCCTGCGGCGCCCCTGCTCGCGCGCGCTGCGGCGAGGCCGCCATTCACAGCGGGACAGGGCATACCTGCTGGTTCTGGTTCGTCATGGTGCCCGCATCGGTCCCGGATCCGTCCCGTGGTGAGCACCATCTCGACATTTCGACGGCGATTCGTCACGGACGCCGCCGGACCGCGCGGTGCGATCGCCGAGAGTCTGCTCGGGCCCCGCCGCTGCCCCGGCCGGGAAGGGAACGCGGGCGAGCACTGCCGGTTCGGCGGGCTCGGAGTGGACCTGCGCGGATGCGCTGTCACGCTCATGGCAAGATCTCTCCGCGTCGCCGAGTCGGCGGCCAGGGGAGGGGAGTGCATGTCCATCGATGCTGCGGAGTACGCGGCGCGGCTGAAGGCCGAGCAGAACGACCCGGACCGCGAGGAGCGGGTGCGGCAGGACCGTGTCAGACGGCGTCGCAAGATCGGGTTGTGGGCAGGGGCGGGGGTGGTCCTGGCCGGTGGCTTCGCGTTCTGGCTGTACGACGTCACGGCCGGCGAGCGGCCCGCGCACGAGCCGTTCGCGCCGGGTCTCCTCGAGGAGGCGACGTGGCCCGAAGCCTGGCCACTCACACGGGCCTCCCTTTTCGTGGCTCTCCCGCCGCCCGCTGGGACCGGACCGACGTGGCGAGCAGCATGCTGCCCCCCGCCCTGGTCCGCCCCGTCGGCGGTCTCAGCACGGCCCAGGTGACAACCGCTCTGAACACGATGCGCGACTTCGTGAGAGAGGCCAATGTCTCCGACGAGGTGCTGGCCGGGGAGCGCCCCGAGAGGGCTTTCGCGCTTCTCGCCCCCGGCGATCCCGCCCGCCTCGAACTGGACGCCGCCCTTGCCCGTCCGACGGAGAGCCGTAGCCCCCTGGGGACGTTCACCCGCTTCGATCCGGCTGAGGTTCGCGTCCTGAAGGACACGAGGGCCCAGGGCTCCATGACCTACGAGGCCACGCCGGCCGGGGAACTTCTCGTGCACGCCGACTACACCTTCGTCTACGCCGTCATCAAGGCGGAGGGCGGCTGGGAGGTTCGCCCCGGCCGCGAAGAAGTGGCCAGGGTGGTCGTACGGCGACAACTGAGCGCGACGGTGAGGGACGGGAAGCTGGTGCTCGGCCCCTCCCGGCACGTGATCGCCAACGACGCCTGTACCGCGCCGGAGGACGGCTTCATCCATCCGCTCTTCTCCAAGGAAGCAGCCGCGGTGAAGGGCGGCAAGCGGTTCGACCCGTACGCCGCCGATGCGCTGCGCGCCGGCGCGCCCGACGGCACCTGTCTGACTCCCCTCCGCACCTAGCCGGCCCCTCGCCACGGGCGGAGCAGGGGACGAGATCGAGGACCCTGACGTCGTCATTCCCGCCGAGAGTGCTGCGACTCAGTGGCGCCGGCTCTCGTTGTCTGGCGTCCCTGAACCTCTGAACCCCGGCGGATGCACCGCCCGTTACAGGGTCTCCCCAGTCTCCGGACGCGGCGCGACGGTGTCCCGCACGGGACCACCGTGCGGGACACCGTCGCCCCCTGGCGCGCGCCGCTCTAGGCGAACGTCGCCCCCCACGTCGCGGGTCCGACGACGCCGTCCACCGTCAGGCCCCTGCTCGACTGGAAGCTTCGGCAGGCCGCGTCGGAGCCGGGGCCGTACTGCCCGTCCACGGTGAGGCGGTAACCGTGCGCGCTGTTCATGCGGTACTGCCAGGTGGCCACGCTCGCGTGCACGGTGACCGGGGACTGCCGGAAGGCGACCCCCGGATAGGGCAGCGGGCCGCCGCCGGGGTTGACCTCGCCGCTGATGACCCGGGAGTACAGGTTCCCCGGGCAGCCGGTCGCGTGGTGGTCGCGGTGGCCGGTGATGGCCGGCGCGGCACCGCCGGACACCCGCAGCCGGTTGACCCCGTGGCGGATGGCGTCGATCAGCCCGGCGGTGACGGCGTCGTAGTCGCTCCCGGTGCCACCGGTCAGGGCGCAGACCGCGTACCAGTCGTCGTTGCCCTGGGTGGTGCCCTGGGCAGCGGTGCGGACGTTCTCGCCCCGCCCCTGGAAGAGGTAGCCGTGCACGCAGGCCAGGTGGCTGTAGGCGATGTCCGACCAGCCGTTCTGGTCCATGTGGTAGTTCTGGATGCCCCGCACCTGCGCGGCGCAGTCGGCGTGGTCGGCCTCGGCGACCTTGACGGCGTCGACGTGGTGAACGACCACGCCCCCCTGTGCCGGGGTGATGCTGTTGCTGACGCTCTTGGGGGCGCGGGCGCCCCACTGGGCGCGGGTGACGAACGTGGCCATCAGCTCCGGCCTCCGCGTCCCGTGGCGCAGCCGACGGCGGCGTTCAGCGGTTCCCCGTGCGCGGTGCGGGCGGCGTCGGCGTCGTAGAGTGCGCCGGTCTCGCGGGGGTTCGTCACGAACGGCTTTCCGCGGGCCGCCGCCGGAAGGGACGCCGCCTGCGCGGCTCCGGAGGGCAGGGCGGACAGGGCGAGCGCACCGCCGACTGCCGTCAGGAGTGCGGTGCGGCGGGAGACTTCGGGGGTCAACGTTGTTCCTCCATGTGCGGTCAGGCTGACGGTTACGGGCGCGCGGGCCCCCGGGCTGGGGGGACCCGCGCGCGGTGGGGCGGCGGGTTCAGCAGCCGCCGCAGTTGTAGAAGGTCACGTCCCAGTGGTTGCCCTCGTCGGCGTAGACGTTGCCGGCGCCGGAGCGCCACTGCGGGGCACCGTCGCCGCGGACGCCGATGTAGGTGAACGTGTTCTTGATGTAGTTCCCGAGGCACGTGTACTTGCTGAAGTCGAGCTTGTAGCCGTTCCAGTGCGAGTAGGTGCCGCTCGCGTGGCCGGTCTCGGTGCCGCCGGTGATGTTGAGGGCGCAGCCGCTGGCGCTCTTGAGGGTCTGGGCGCCCTGGGCGGTGGCGAGGTTGAGCTGCTCGAAGGACGTGCAGGTGGAGTTGTACCGGTCGGAGCAGCCTCCGGAGGACGACCAGGTGATGCCGGAGCTGCGGAACATCGAGGTCGCGGTGGCGTGGCTGATCTTGGTGACGGCGTGGGCGTCGCCGGCGGAGGTGAGGACGCCGACACCCGGCGCGAAGAGAGCGCCGAGGACGAGTGCCAGAGCGGTCAGGGCGGACCGGAAACGCATGCGGGAACTCCTTGTCGTGAGGGACGGGACGGTGCGGTCCCGCCCGGGGCGGGCCGTGCGGGCAGGACGATCAGAGGGGTGCCGGGCCTGGCGTGCGGAGCGGGCCGGGACGTACCGGTCAGAAGAAGCCGGTCGGAACGTACGGGTCAGGAGCGTGCGAGCGGCACGGGGACCAGGGCGCGGATCTTCGTGGGGGACGGGCGCGCCGCGAGGGTCGTGGCGGAAGCAGGGAGCATGGGCGGTCCTCTCCGTTCCGGTGACGGCCGGCCTCGGCGGCCCGACGCGGTCGGGGTGTGTGCGGGCGGAGCCTCCCCGAACCTCGGCCAGGAGGCCCGACCGGCAGGCGTACCGTAGGAGTCGACGGGCCGGAACCGACATCGACGTGATGTCGAACCTTCCGTCGGCGGCCTGGACCGTTTAGCCCTTTGAGGGAAGGGTGTTCCCGTTCCTCTGCTGGTGGGCCGGGGGGCCGCCCACCGCTCGGGCCGTCAGCGCCAGCCACAGATCGACCCGGTCCTCCGCCCGGTCCTGCTGCCGTCCCGTCAGCCGCGCCACCTTCTCGATGCGGTTCTGGACGGTGTGCCGGTGCAGGCCCAGCAGGGACGACGTCTCGGCCCAGGAGCCGTTCGTCTCCAGCCAGACCCGCAGGGTCTCGGTGAGTTCCCCGCCCGGGTCGGCGGCGTCGAGCGGGGCCAGGACGGTGTCGGCGAAGGCGGCGAGGGTCGCGGGACTGCCCAGGCCGATCAGCAGCCTGACCGAACCCGCCTCGGAGGCGCTCACGGGCCGCCCCAGCTCGGTGCTGGAGGACAGCAGGGCGATCGCCTGCCGGAGCGAGAGTGCCGCGTGCTGCGGGGCCACGGCCGGTCCTATCCCCGCGGGCAGTCCGGTGGCGAAGCGGCGGAGCACCGCCGCGGTGTCCACCTCCTCCGGCACCACCAGCTCGACGGTCTCCCCGGTCACGCGCGCGAGACCTCCGGGAACCGCCAGCGCGAGGTCCGCCGCGAGTTCCACCGGTTCGCCGGTCGCGTGGACGGCCACGGCGCGGACGGAGGGCGAGGAGACGTCGGCCGTCCGCAGCAGGGCCCTCGCCTGGTCGGCGGTGACGTCGGGATGGAAGAGCCGGGCCAGCAGGGCGGCGCGGCGCCGCCGCTGCGGCTCGTCCGCCAGGTGACGGCGCTCCAGTTCGACGGAGAGCAGGGAGACGAGGACGCTGATCAGCAGCCGTGCCTCCGGCGAGTCGGCGTCGAGCAGGACCAGGAAGCCGCGCAGCCGGGTCGTACCGAGCGGCTGGACGACGAGCCTTCCGCACGGCAGGTCCGCGCCGCCGCTTCCCCGCAAGCCGTGCAGGGCGACGGTCTCCAGCACGGCGGCGGCGTTCGCGAGCAGTTCCGGGCCGTCGGTCCCCGCCGCGCCGAGGAGGCGGCCCGCCGCGTCGCAGACCGCGACACCCGAGTGGACCGCCTGGTGCCAGGAGGAGAGCAGGCCGGTCAGTCCGTCGCCGGAGGCGGCCGCGGAGGACAGCCGGCGCTGCGTGCGCAACGTCCTTTCCAGCAGGCGCCGTTCCTCGGACGCGCGGGCCGCGAACACCGCCTTGGTGATGGAGGCGAAGGAGACGGTCGGGGGAGCGGTGAGCAGGGGCAACCCTGCGTCCTCCGCGTGTCTGCTCAGGTCCTCGGGAACGCTCCGCAACGGCATTCCGGGACCTGTGCCCACGATGAGGGCAGCGGCCTTGCCGGCACTGAGCTCGTGCACGTACGCGGCGTAACCGGGCTCGTCGGCCGCGAGCAACAGCCCGTTGGTCATGACGACTTCGGCGCCTTCGAGCCAGGCGGCGGGTCGGGTGTTCTCGGTCGCGTGCGCCGCCTCGACCACTCGGCCGAGCCCCGCGCCGCCTGCCACGAGGCTGAGACGGAGCGAGGGGATGGCCAGCAGATCACGAACGGTGAGAGGCATGGGACGCATGGTCCATCACGGGGCTGCGCCTGTCGACCTTTCGTCCACCACCTCGGACCGTCCGTGCGGACCCGAGGGCATGAGGGCACGGGGGTACGGGGGGACGGGGGGAGTGCGGTGGCCGCTGCCCGCGGGCAGCGGCCACCGCTGCGTACGCGGGTCAGGACACGGGGCGCGACAGCCTGCCCTGACGCTGGACGCGGTCGACGGCGGCCACCGCGTACCAGGAGTCTCCCGTCGGGTCCTGCTCGACGTGCACGGCCTGTCTCCCGCCGGGGATCACGGCCACGAGCGAGGAGTTCCCGGCCTGCGGGCGCCCGCCGGGATCCCGGGGGAACCGGTGCACCGCGTAGCGGAACGGGACGTCCTTCCCGCCGCGGGTGCTGGCGGTGACGCGCAGGGTGACCGCGCCGGTCCCGGTGTCCCGGCGCACCTCGACGGTGGGCCGCCGCGGAAGCGGGCCCCCGTCGAGCCGGACCGGCAGCGGGCCGAGGACGGGCCGCTGCCAGTGGGCGAGCCGCATGGCCGCGAAGTCCCCCACGCGGTCCGCCCGGACGTCCTTGGCGCTGAAGAAGAGGTCGCCTCCCACCTCCGGGAGTGTGGCGTTGAGCGTCAGGTGACGGGTCAGCTCCCTGCCGTCCTGCCACGGAGCGGGCTGCCCCGCCGCCCCCGACTTGTAGACCGCCTGCCCGATCCACAGCTCCGTGCCCGTGCCCCGGACCACGTCGGCCCACCAGGGGGCGAGGACGGCGTAATCGGCCGCGGGCAACCCGATGTGCCAGTACACCTGGGGCGCGATGTAGTCGAGCCAGCCGCGCTCGACCCATCCCCGGGTGTCCGCGTGCAGGCCGTCGTACGACTGGAAGGCCGCGGTGCGCGAGCCGAGCGGGTCCGTCGTGGCGTTGCGCCAGACGCCGAACGGGCTGATGCCGAAGAGCGCCTCCGGGCGTGCGGCCCGTACGGCGTCCCGCATCTCCCGCACCATCAGGTCGACGTTGTGGCGGCGCCAGGCCGCCTTGTCCGCGAAACCGGTGCCGTACGTCCGGAACGTGTCGTCGTCGGGGAAGTCGGAACCCGCCACCGGATACGGGTAGAAGTAGTCGTCGAAGTGCACGCCGTCGATGTCGTACCGGCGGACGGCGTCGAGCATGGCCTCCTGGCAGAAGCGGCGGGCGGCCGGCACGCCGGGGTCGTAGTAGAGCTTGCCGCCGTAGGAGACCGTCCACCCCGGGTGGACCCGCGCCGGATGTCCGGGCACCAGCGCGGCCGGGTCCGCCTGCATGGAGACGCGGTAGGGGTTGAACCAGGCGTGGAACGCGAGGCCGCGCTCGTGCGCCGTCTCGACCATGAAGCCCAGCGGGTCGTAACCGGGGTCCCGGCCCTGTGTGCCCGTGAGCCACTGGGACCACGGTTCGAGCGGGGAGGGCCAGAAGGCGTCGGCGGTGGGCCGGACCTGGACGAACAGGGAGTTGAAGCCCTGGGCGAGGGCGTCGTCCGCGAGCCGGGTGAACTCCGCGCGCTGGGCGGCGGCGTCGAGACCGGTGCGGCTCGGCCAGTCGATGTTGACGACGGAGGCGATCCACACCCCGCGCATCTGCCGCCTGACCGGGTCGACGGGGGGCACCGCGGCACCGGCCGGCGACGACGCCAGCGCGGCGGCGCAGCCGGCCGCGGCGGCGGCGAGGAGCGTGCGGCGGGGGAGCGGGGAGGAGACCGGGGAACCGGTGGTGCGCATCGGTGTCATGGCTGCCTTCGCGGGCGAGGTGACGGGGGACAGGAGGCGCGGGGGCGGGGGGTCCTGGAGTCGGCCGTTGGCGTAACAGGCGTAACTATGGATGCCTGGCGCTGCTGTATGTATCTTCTGTTTCGTGTGTGTGAGGGCGGCGACCGCACCACGAGCGTGGCTCGGGCCCGCGCTCCCGCACGCGCCGTGAGCGTGCGAAGGCTTCCGTGTCCGGGTACCCCCGTGGGTCGAGAAGGGGCGGTCCACGGCCGGGCCGCCGCGCCCATGCTCGTCCCGCCGTACCCGCGGCGGCAGCGACTCGATGTCCACCCTGCTCCGCCGTGCGTGGACATTCCGTCGATCGTCCGTCCGTCGTCCGGGTCCCTACCGTGTCGCCCCAACCGCTCCCCAAGTGCCGCCCATTTCACCGCACGCGACGGCCTCTCACGGCCCCCACCGGGCCACCCTTCCCGAAATGAGTACCGCGCACCATGAATCCACGCCGTTCCACCGCCCTCGCGGCAACAGCCGTCCTCACCCTCGTCGCCTCGGCGACCGCCTGCGGCTCCGACGGGCCGGCGAAGCCGAAGAACGCGCCCGGCAAGCCCGGCGGCGCCTACTCGGTGGCGCTCACGGAGCCCGACCACCTCCTGCCGGGCCGCACCACCAGCAGCTACTCCCTCCAGGTCCTGCAGGGGCTGTTCGACCCGCCCGCCGCGCTCGACCCCGAGAACGGCAGCGTGAAGCCGCTGGCCGCCGTCTCCTGGAGCACCACCGACAACGTCGTGTGGACCATCAAGTTCCGGCCGGGCACCACCTTCCACAACGGCGAGAAGGTCACGGCCGCCAGCTTCGCCGACGCGTGGAACGCCGCCGCCTACGGCCCCCACGCCTGGGACGCGAACTACTACTTCGCCCAGATCAAGGGATACGACGCCCTCAACCCCCCGGAAGAGGGCGCCAAGCCCTCCGCGCGCACCCTGTCCGGCCTGCAGGTGCTCGACGAGACGACCCTCCGGGTCACCCTGAAGGCACCCTTCGGACAGTTCCCCATGCTGCTCTCCTTCCCCGCCTTCGCCCCCCTGCCCAAGGCGGCCACGGCGAACCCGGACGCAGCCGACGTCGCTCCGATCGGCAACGGCCCCTATCGGATCGACGGCGCCTGGGAGCGCAACCAGAAGATCCGGCTGGCGAAGTTCACCGGCTACCGCGGGCCGCGCAAGCCCATGGCCGACCGCGTCGACTTCAAGATCTACACCAGCCGCGAGACCGCCTTCACCGAGCTCCAGGCCGGCAACGTCGACGTCCTCACCACCGTCCCCGCCGCCAACTCCGCGCAGGCCAAGCGCCTCTTCGGCGAGCGCTTCTCGATCCGGCCCAGCGGCACCATGGACTACCTCGGCCTGCCCGTGAAGGACCCCCGGTTCACCGACCCCCGCCTCCGCAAGGCCCTCTCCATGGCCATCGACCGCAAGGGCATCACCCAGGCCATCTACAACGGCGTCTACAAGCCCGCCACCTCACTCGTCGGCGACATGATCCCCGGCCACCGGACGGACGCCTGCGGCCGGACCTGCGCGTACGACCCCGTGGCCGCCAAGCAGCTCTTCGAGGCCGCCGGCGGCTTCGAAGGCCCCCTCGAACTCCACTTCTCCAACGCGGACCCCACCTACGAGCAGTGGATGACGTCGATCGCCAACCAACTCAAGGGCAACCTCGGCATCCAGGACGTCAAGTTCCGCAAGATGGCCCCCGCCGACCTCTCCGCCCTGCTCAACGGAGGGAAGAACAAGGGCCCCTTCCGGCAGAACTGGGTGATCGACTACCCGAGCATCCAGAACTACCTCGACGGGCTCTACTACCCGGGCAACCGCACGGGCTGGAGCAACGAGGAGTTCGACGCCCTCGTGGCCGAGGGCAACGCCGCACAGGGCCCGCAGGCCATCGCGTCGTACCAGAAGGCGGAGGACATAGCCCTGCGGGAACTGCCGTACATCCCGCTCTGGAACTGGCAGGACCAGTCGGCGTGGAGCGACCGGATCGACAACGTGATCATCGACCCGTACGCCGCCGGCCTGCACCTGGACCGCGTCACCGTCAGCGACTGACGCCGCAACCGACCCTCCGCGGAGCACCCGGTGCCCCGCACAGACCAACCCCTGGGGGCCGTCCGTCGTGTGGAGATTCGCCGTCCGCCGCCTGCTGCACGCCCTGCCCGTACTCCTCGGCACCACCTTCCTCATCTACACGCTCGTCTTCGTCCTGCCCGGCGACCCCATCCAGGGGCTCGCCGGCGACAAACCCGTCCCGCCGGCGGTCCTCGCCGAACTGCGCGCCCGCTACCACCTCGACGACCCCCTGTGGGTGCAGTACACGCACTACCTCACCGGCCTGCTGACCGGTGACCTCGGCACCACCTTCACCGGCCGCGACGTCTCCGAACTGCTCGCCGACCGATGGGCCGTCACGCTGCAGCTCGGCCTGACCGCCTGGGTCCTGGAAGTCGTCCTCGGGATGGCCCTCGGCGTCTGGGCCGGGCTCCGGAAGGGCAAGTGGGACGACAGCGCGGTGCTGTTCGGGACCACCCTGGTCATCTCCGTGCCGGTCTTCGTCGTCGGGTACCTGGCCCAGCTCGTCCTCGGCGTCCAGCTCGGCTGGCTGCCGGTGGCCGGAACCGAGGACGGATGGCCGCTCGCCTACCTCCTGCCCGGTCTGGTCCTCGCCTCCTTCGGCCTCGCCTACGTCGCCCGGCTCACGCGCAGCTCCCTCATCGAGAACCTCAGGGCCGACTACGTGCGCACCGCCCACTCCAAGGGGCTGAGCCGTCGCCGCGTCGTCGTCCGGCACACCCTGCGGAACTCGCTGATCCCCGTCGTCACCTTCCTCGGGCTGGAGCTCGGCGGACTGATGGCCGGCGCGATCGTCACCGAGTACATCTTCAACCTGCCCGGAGTCGGCCAGCAGCTCTTCCAGTCCATCCAGCTGCGCGAAGGCCCCGTCGTCGTGGGCACCACGACGGCCCTCGTGCTCGTTTTCCTGCTCGCGAACCTGCTCGTGGACCTGCTGTACGGGCTGCTCGATCCGAGGATCCGCCATGACTGACACCACCAGAACCCTGGAGGCCGCGGGCGACACCGCGGAGCGACCCGCGACGCCCGACCCGGCAGGCCCACCGGCCGGGGAGCGGGCGTCCCTCAGCCGGGACGCCTGGCTCGAACTGCGGGCGCGACCCACCGTGTGGGCCGCGCTGATCATCCTCCTGCTGATGACGGCGATGGCGCTCGCGCCCGGCGTCCTCACCTCGCTGCTGACCGAAGGAGGAGACCGCTGCGACCTGGCCCGCTCCAAACAGGGACCCTCCGCGGGCCACCCCTTCGGATTCGACCTCCAGGGCTGCGACTACCTCGCCCAGGTCATCCGGGGCACCCGCCCCTCCCTGATCGCCGGCCTCGCCGTCACCGCGGCCTCCCTCCTGATCGCCGTCGTGCTCGGACTGCTCTGCGGCTTCTACGGAGGATGGCTCGACGCCGTCGTCTCCCGGGTGACCGACGTCTTCTTCGGACTCCCCTTCGTGCTCGGCGCCACCGTCATCCTCGTCGCCTTCCCCGACCACGGCCTCGGCGCCATGATCCTCGTCCTGACGGTGCTGGGCTGGACGACCATGACGCGCATCATGCGCTCCCAGGTCATCGCCCTGGCCGACGCCGACTACGTACGGGCCGCCCGCATGCTCGGAGCCCGGCCCGCGCGCCTCATGGTGCGCCACATCCTCCCCAACGCGATCACCCCGGTCGTCGTCGTCGCGATGCTGAACGTCGGAGCGGTCATCTCGGGCGAAGCGACGCTCGACTTCCTGGGAGTGGGACTCCAGTACCCCGAGGTCTCCTGGGGGCTCCAGCTGAACGCGGCCCAGGCCTTCGTCCTCGACCACCCCCACCTCCTGGTCTTCCCCGCACTCTTCCTGTCGGCGACCGTCCTGAGCTTCATCGTCCTCGGCGACGCCGCACGTGACGCCTTCGACCCCCGGCTGAAATGAGCACCCATGTCCCGTCCCGCACCACCCCTCCTGGAGGTCGAGGACCTCTGCGTCGAGTTCCGCACCCGGCGCGGCACCGTCCGGGCGGTGAACGGCCTGTCCTACACCCTGCGCGCAGGCGAGACGCTCGCCCTGCTCGGTGAGTCCGGCTCGGGCAAGTCCGTCGCGGCGCAGGCCGTCATGGGGCTGCTCGACACCCCGCCGGCGCACATCGCCCGCGGAACCGTCCGGCTGCACGGCGACGACCTCCTCGCGATGCCCCCGCAGCGCCACCGCGAGGTCCGCGGCACCCGCCTCGCCATGATCTTCCAGGACGCGCTCACCGCCCTCAACCCCGTGCTGACCGTGGGCGACCAGCTGGCCGAGATGTACACCGTGCACCAGGGCCTGGGACGCAGGGCCGCCCTCGCGCGCGCCGTCGCGCTCATGGACCGCGTCCGCATCCCTGCCGCCGCGCGCAGGGTCCACGACTACCCCCACCAGTTCTCCGGCGGCATGCGCCAGCGCGTCATGATCGCGATGGCGCTTGCCCTCGACCCTGAGGTCGTCATCGCGGACGAGCCCACCACCGCCCTCGACGTCACCGTCCAGGCCCAGATCATGCGCCTGCTCCGACAGCTCCAGGCCGAGACCCGCATGGGCCTGCTGCTGATCACCCACGACCTCGGCGTCGTCGCGGAGGCGGCCGACCGCATCACCGTCATGTACGCCGGCCGCACGGTGGAGTCCGCGCACGCGCAGGACCTCTACGCCCGGCCCGGCCACCCCTACACCCGGGGCCTCCTCGACTCCGTGCCCCGCCTGGACCGCCTGGGCAAGCCGCTCGTCCCCATCGCCGGCGCCCCGCCCCCGCCCTCCGCGGTCCCCACCGGATGCGCCTTCCACCCCCGGTGCCCGCGGGCCGAGCCGCGCTGCGCCACCGACGAGCCCGCCTTCCGAACGCTGACACGCACCGGACACCGCAGCGCCTGCCACTTCGCCGAGGAGGTCCACCATGCCGCAGCCGGCTAAGGCCGCTCCGCCGCTCCTCCGGGCCACCGCGCTCACCCGCCACTTCCCGGTCACCGAAGGAGTGCTGCTCAAACGCCGTATCGGCGCGGTCCGAGCCGTCGACGGCGTCGACCTGACCGTCCGCCGAGGCGAGACCCTCGGCATCGTGGGCGAATCGGGATGCGGCAAGTCCACGCTCGCCTCGCTCCTCATGGCCCTGGACCGCCCCACCTCGGGGACGGTGACGATCGAGGGACAGGACCCCTTCGCCCTCTCCGGCCCCGCCGTGCGCGCGCTGCGCCGACGCGTGCAGATGGTCCTGCAGGACCCGTACACCTCGCTGAACCCGAGGATGACGGCCGGCCAGATCGTCGGAGAGCCCTATGCCATCCACCCCGAGGCCCTGCCCCGCGCCGACCGCGGCCGTCGCGTCGCCGAACTCCTCGAAACCGTCGGCCTCGACCCGGCCCACCGCGACCGCTACCCGCACCAGTTCTCCGGCGGACAGCGCCAGCGCCTCGGCATCGCACGCGCCCTCGCCCTGGGGCCGCGACTCCTCCTGTGCGATGAGCCGGTGTCCGCCCTCGACGTCTCCGTCCAGGCACAGGTCCTCAACCTGCTCGACGACCTCCGCCGCGAACTGCGCCTCGCCTGCGTCTTCATCTCGCACGACCTCGCGGTCGTCCAGCACCTCTGCGACCGGATCGCCGTCATGTACCTCGGGAAGATCGTGGAGACCGGAACGCGCGAGCAGATCTGCACGAGCCCCCGCCACCCCTACACCCGCGCCCTCTTCGCCGCGGCGCCCGTACCGGACCCGAGGCGGCGCGCGCCCGACGACGCGCTCCTCCTCGAAGGCGACCTGCCGTCCCCTGCCGCGCCGCCGTCCGGGTGCCCCTTCCGGACGCGCTGCCCCCAGGCCCGCGAGCAGTGCCTGACGGAACCGGCACTGCGCGTGCGGGACGGGGCCGACCACCCGACCGCCTGTCACTTCCCCGGGGACACCACCGGATGACGGACGCAGGTGTGGCGCCGAGACGAACGACGCGCCACCGAGCGGCGCCCCCCGGAGCGGTCCTGGCCCCCGTGCTCTCCGCCGGCCCCGCCATGGCCCCTGCCCGGGCCCCGCACCTCCCCTCCAAGACCTTCGGGCTCGCCGCCCACACCGTGGTCCGCGGCACGCTCCGGTACCGCCGGGGGCAGTACGGCGACCGCGTCATGTCCGTCAGGGCGGACGGCGTGATCCTCCGGTCCGCCGCCACGATGCACCGCGTGGCGCACGGAGCGCGGGACCGATCCGAACCGGCCCGGGGCTCCTGAGCGCGAACCCCGGGCCGTTACCATGTGGGCCCCGTCCCGGCACCGGCGTCCGGCTGGGCCTTACCGGAGCCACACCGGAGCTACGAGAGAGCGGCAGGAAGACCGTGACAGGCGTGAACCGAGGGCGAAGCGACGACCCCTGCGAGCCGCAGGCGGTGCTGCACCGCTGGTCGGAGGCCTGCCACTTCACCGACGCCGTCTTCCGGGGAACCGCCTGGTCCGACGGGGCCCTGCGCCTGCGGAGCGTCGAAGGGCGCGAGACGTACGTCGACCACCACGGCCACGCCAGTCTGGAGTGGGAGTACGCGACCTGCTCCACCGGCTGGCGCGACCTGCCCTTCCCCGCCGGGGAGCTCATCCCGTCGTGGACGGCCCGCACGCCGTCCGGCACCCGGCTGATGGTGCGGCTACGCGTCCGCGACGAGGCGGGAGACACCTCGCCCTGGTACGTCATGGCGCACTGGGCCTCGGACGACGACGTGGTGCACCGCACCACCGTGCCCGGCCAGACCGGCCCGTTCGGGTCCGCCGACGTCGACGTGTTCGTCATGGCCCCCGGCAGGCCCGCCGCCGCGTACGAACTGGAGGTCCGGCTCGCGCGCGTCCCGGGCGCTCCGCACGCCCCGTCCGTCCGCGCCCTGTACCTCGCCGCGTCGTCCACCCCTCCCGAACACCGCCCGGTGGTGAGCGGCCCCGGCGGGGCCTGGGGCACGGTCCTCGACGTCCCGCGCCGCTCCCAGGAGGTGCACACCGGGCACAGCCCGCAGTGGGACGGCGGCGGAGAGGCCTGGTCGGCGCCCGCGTGCACCGCGATGCTCGTCGAGTACTTCGGGCACGGTCCGGACGCCGGCGAGATGGCCTGGATCGATCCCGCCGACACCGCCCCGCAGGTCGACTTCACCGCCCGCGCGGTCTACGACTACGCCTACAAGGGCTGCGGCAACTGGGCGTTCAACGCGGCCTACCCGTCCCGCTACGGGCTCGGCGGGATGGTCACGCGGCTGCGCTCGCTGAGCGAGCTCGAACGCTTCATCCTGGCGGGCATCCCGGTCGCCACGGCCCAGAGCTTCCGCATCGGCGAGCTCGCGGGCGCCGGGTACTCACCGGCCGGCAGCATCAAGATCGTCTGCGGTTTCACGCCGGACGGCGACGTCGTCGTCAACGACCCGCTGTCGGCCACCGACGAGGAGGTACGGCGGACCTACCCGCGCGGCGAGTTCGAGCGCGTGTGGCTGGCGGCGTCGGGGGGCGGGGGAGTGGTCTACCTCCTCCACCCCGCCGATCTCCCCCTTCCTCCCCACGTGCCCGGCCTCGACCCCAACTGGTAGTCCCCGCACCGGTCCCGGCCCTCGGCAGCGCCGCCCCCGCCTGTACGACGAAACGTCGATGAACCCGCCGCGGGGCGGGACCTTTTGTTGATCGTGCGGCCCCGCGGGGGCTCACTAGCGTGGAGCGCGTGGCCGGTCCCGGCGACCCGTCGCCGCGCGCACGGCGGCCCGAACGCGGCGCGCCGGTCCGACAGCCGCACCACGTCCGCCACCGTACGTCCCGCACCCCGCGCATGACTTCGCCCCCCGCGCATGGCATCGCACGTCCCGCAGGCACCGCACCTCGCGTACGTCCCGCACCCCGCGTACGTCCCGCACCTCGACCATGTTTCGCATCCTGTGCCCTCCCCGTACGGCCGGCCCGCTCCACTCCCTCGCGGTCCCCCGCTCACGACCTGACGCCCCTTCGCACGGCCCCAAGGCGGTAACCCCATGAACCACGCCCCTCCCACCCGCAGCACGCCGCCCGCGTTCCGGGCCTGGGACTCCGACATCACTGCCGCGCACGTAGCCCGCCAGGACGGGACGCCGGGCTGGGTCTCCCTCGTCGGTGACGACGTGTGGTGGGACGAACCGCGCCCCCACGAGGCCGGCCGCCGCTGCGTCGTACGCGCGAAGCCGGACGGCCGGGTCGAGGACCTGCTGCCCCCGGGGTTCGACGCCCGCAACGGCCTGCACGAGTACGGCGGCAGGCCCTGGCGCCCCACCCGCACCGGACTCGTGTTCACCCACTGGAACGACCAGCGCCTGTACCTCCATCACCCGGACTCCCAGGACCCGCCCAGGCCCCTCACGCCCGCCCGCGGGCACGTCACCTATGGGGACCTCTACGTGCCGCCGTCGCGCGACGAGGTCTGGGCCGTCCGGGAGACGCGCCGCGACGGGGTGCGCGACGTCGAGCGCGCCCTCGTGGCCGTCTCGCTCGCCACGGGCGCCGAACGGACCGTCGCCGCCACCCACCACTTCATGACCTGCCCCCGTCTCTCCCCGGACGGCCGCCGGCTGTCCTGGATCGGATGGAACCATCCGGCCATGCCGTGGGACGGCACCGAACTCTGCGTCGCGCCGCTGCGGCAGGACGGCACCGCCGGCACCCACCGCGTGCGAGCGGGCGGCCCCCGGGAGTCGGTGGTCCAGGCCGAGTGGAGGGACCCCGACAGCCTCTGGGCGGTCACCGACCCCGACGGATGGTGGACGCTCCACCTCGTGCCCGCGGACGCGGGCCCCGCCCGCCCCGTCACGTACGCCGAGGAGGAGTTCGGCGGCGCGCTGTGGAAGCCCGGCGCCACCTGGTTCGCCCCGCTCCCCGACGGCCGGGCCGTCGCCGTCCACGGCACGGGCGCCGGGCGCCGCGTCTCCCTCGTGGACCCCGACGCCGGTCCCGGCCTGCCCGTCCTCACCGCTCTCGACCTGCCCTGCACCGACTTCGTCCACAGCATCGACGCCGACGCGAACCGCCTGGTCACCGCCGGGGCGAGCACCCTCCTGCCGTACAGCGTCATCACCGCCGAGCTGCCTCGCCCCGGCACCGCCGGCCCACCGGACGCCCGGATCCTGTCCACCCCCAGGACCACGCCGGTCGACCCCGCCTGGCTGCCCCGCCCCACCGCCAGGGCCTTCCCGCGTCCGCCCGCGACGGCGACCGGCGACGCGCCCGGCCTCCCCGAGGCCCCGGTGCACGCGCACACCTACCCGCCCGCCCACCCCCACCGTGCCGCGCCCGACGGGGAACGCCCGCCCTGGGTCCTCTTCGTCCACGGCGGCCCCACCGGCGACCACCCCATGGTGTACGACCTGGAGATCGCCTACTTCACCAGCCGCGGCATCGGCGTCGTGACCGTCGACTACGGAGGCTCCGTCGGCTACGGCCGCGCCTACCGGGAGCGCCTCGACGGCGCCTGGGGCGTCGTCGACGTCGACGACTGCGTCACCGTCGCCCAGGCCCTGGTCCGCGAAGGACTCGCCGACCCCGAACGCCTGGCGATACGCGGCGGAAGCGCGGGCGGCTGGACCGCGCTCGCCGCCCTCACGCACACGGACGTCTTCGCGGGCGCCGTCTCCTTCTACGGCATCACCGACCCCGTCACCTGGGCCGCCACCACCCACGACTTCGAGTCCCGCTACCTCGACGCGCTGATCGGCCCGCTGCCGGCCGCCGCGGCCCTGTACGAACAGCGCTCCCCGGTCCTGGCCGCGTCCCGCGCCAGCGGCCCAGCCCTGCTGCTCCACGGCCTCGACGACGCCATCGTGGACCCCGCGCAGTCATCGGCCATGGCCCGCGCCCTCCGGGACGCCGGCCTGCCCCACGAGCACGTCGAGTTCCCCGGGGAACGCCACGGATGGCGGCGCGCCGAGACGATCCGGGCGGCCCTCGACGCCGAAATCCGCTTCTACGAAAGGCTCTTCGGCCCGCCGCGCGGCTCCGCAGCGGAGACGACGCCTTCCCCTGCCCCCGCGCCCCGGCCATGACGGCCGCCACCACGTCGGCCGCGGCCACGGGAAGCCCGCCGGAGCCGATCCGCACGCACCCGCCGGAGCCGGAGCGCGCACACCCCCCGTTCCTCCGGCGGGGCGACACGGTGGCCCTCGTCGCCCCCGCCGGACCCGTGGACGACCACGAGACGGCCCCGGCCCGCGCCCTGGTGGAGAGCTGGGGTCTCAGGCCCCGCACCACTCCCCGGCTCTCCGCGACCCACCGCGACTACCTGGCCGGTACCGACGAGACGCGCCTGGCCGACTTCACCGAGGCGTGGCTCGCCCCCGAGGTGCGCGCAGTCCTGTGCGTACGCGGCGGGTACGGGACCCAGCGCGTCGCCGACCGCCTCGACCACCGTCTCCTCGCCGCCGCGGGCCCAAAATTCCTCGTCGGCTCCAGCGACATCACCTGCCTCCACCGAGCCGTGGGGGAGGGACTCGGCCTGGTGACGCTGCACGCCCCCATGCCCGCGTGCCGCCCCGTCCACGACGACGACGCCACCGCCGCGTCCCTGCACGCCGCCCTCTTCGGACCCTCTCCCCGCTCCTTCGAACTGGACGGATCCGTCCTCGTCCCGGGGCGCGCCGAAGGCCCCCTCACCGGCGGCAACCTCACCGTCCTCGCCTCGTCGCTCGGGACGGCCACCGCACCCGTCACCGAGGGCCGGATCCTCCTCCTCGAGGACGTCGGCGAGGAACCGTACCGACTGGACCGGTCCCTCACCCAGCTCCGCCGGGCCGGAGTCCTGCGGCGGGCGGCCGGCGTCGTCCTCGGGGACTTCACCGACTGCGGCCCTCCCGACCAGGTGGACGCCGTGCTGCGCGACCGCCTGTCCGACCTCGGCGTCCCCGTGGCGGCCGGGCTCGCCGCAGGACACGGACCACGCCAGCTGACCGTCCCCCTGGGGGCCCGCGCCGTACTCGACACGGCCCAGCGCCGCGTCACCCTCCCCCCGTACGAAAGGAACTCCCCATGACGCGCGTCCTCGTCTCCGCGGACATGGAAGGCGTCACCGGCGTCACCTGCCCCGACGACGTCGAACCCGGCACCGCCTCCTGGGAGCGCATGCGCCCCCTCTTCACCGGCGACGTCAACGCCGTCGTCGACGGCCTCCTCGCCGGCGGCGCGAGCGAGGTGCTGGTCAACGACGCCCACTCCACCCAGCGCAACCTCCTCCACGAAGCCCTCGACCCGCGGGCCCGCCCGCTCACCGGCCGTCACAAGCCGCTCGGCATGACGGCCGACGAGGGCCGTATGAACGCGCTGATCGCCGAGGAACACGGCGTCCCCGTCGTCCTCGTGACCGGGGACGACCTCCCCTGCCGGGCGGCGGCGACGTGGGCCCCCGACGCCCTCGTGGCGGTGGTCAAGGAATGCGTCAGCAGGTACGCCGCCGTCTGCCTCCCGCCCGCCCGGAGCGCCGAACTGCTGCGCGCCCGGGCCGCGGAGGCCGCCGCCCGCCCCACCCGGCGCCCCGCCCCGAGCGCCCCGGCGGACACCGGCCCGGCGCGGAGGCGCGGCGCTCCCGGCAGGCCCCACCGCTTCGCACTCGACTTCCACGCACCCCACCTGGCGGCGACGGTGCTCGCCGTCCCCACCGTCGAAGCCGCCGGTCCGCGCGGAGTCGCCTTCACCGCCCCCGACGCGACCACCGCCGCCCGCACCTTCAAGGTCTGCACGACCGTCGCCGGCGCGGCGATGGAGGACCACTTCCGCTGACGACCGCAGCCCCCGCGCCCGCGCCGTCCTGCGCCCGTCCCGCCCCCTGACCGCCCCCGCCCTCGTGGAGCTGCCCGTGACCGCCACCCGACCGCCCGGCCTGCACGACGGATACGCCACCGACGTCGCCGCACTCTGCTCGGACCTCCTGCGCATCGACTCCACCAACCCCGGAGACGGGTCGGGACCCGGCGAGCGGCGGGCCGCCGAGTACGTCGCCGAGGCCCTGGACACCGCCGGCGTCCGCGCCACCCTCACGGAACCACGCCCCCGCCGCACCAGCGTCCTCGCCCGGATCGACGGCGAGGACCCCGGCCTGCCCCCGCTGCTCGTCCACGGGCACCTCGACACCGTGCCCGCCGAGCCGCGCGACTGGACCCTGCACCCCCTCTCCGGAGACCTCCACCACGGCTGCCTGTGGGGTCGCGGAGCCGTCGACATGAAGGGGACCCTCGCGATGACCCTCGCCCTGGTGCGCGCCTGGGCCCGCACCGGACAGCGGCCGCGCCGCGACCTGGTCCTCGCCTTCCTCGCGGACGAGGAGTCCACCGGCGCGCACGGCTCACGGCACGTCACGACCGCGCACCGGGACCACTTCACCGGCGTCGAGGAGGCCATCAGCGAGTCCGGCGGCTTCTCGATCACGACGAGGAGCACGTACGCCGGTCCCGACGCGCGCGTGTACCCCATCGCCGTCGGAGAGCGCGGTACGGCCTGGCTGCGGCTCACCGCCCGCGGCACGGCCGGGCACGGCTCGGGCCCCGGCGCGGACAACGCGGTCGCCGAACTGGTCCGCGCGCTGTCCCGGCTGGCCGACCACCGCTGGCCCACACGCCTCACGCCCGCCGTCGGCGCCCTGCTCGACGCCCTCGAACGGGCCCTCGGCTTCCCCGTCGACCGCACCAGGCTGGAGGAGGAGGCGGGCCGCCTCGGCCAGTTGGGCGAGCTGTTCGACTGCACCGTCCGCAACACCGCCCACCCCACGGTGCTCACCGCCGGCGGCAAGGTCAACGTCATCCCCTCGCACGCCCACGCCGAGGTCGACGGCCGCTTCCTCCCCGGCGAACGGGACGCCTTCCTGGAGACCGTCGACCGGCTCCTCGGCCCCAAGGTGACCCGAGAGTTCATCAACTGCGAAGAGGCCGTCGCCGCCGACCACGAAGGGCCGGCCTTCGACGCGATGGCCGCGGCGATCCGCAGCCAGGACCCCCACGCGCACCCGGTGCCGTTCCTCCAGTCCGGCGGCACCGACGCCAAGGCCTTCGCCGGGATCGGCATCAGCACCTACGGCTTCGCACCCCTCCTGCTCGACCCCTACCTGCACTACTTCGGCATGTTCCACGGCGTGGACGAGCGAGTGCCCGTGTCCGGCCTCGACTTCGGCGTGCGCGTCCTCCACCGGTTCCTCACCAGCTACTGAGCCATGCGCGAAGGGCGGACGACCATGCACCTTCCCCCGCACCTGTGGCCGGCCACGACCACCAGCGGCCCCGACGGCCTCGCGATCGGCGGGGTGCGCCGGAGCGACCTCGCCGACGAGTCCGACCGCCGCCGACCGGCTCGTGGCCCTGATGGCCGACACCGCCCGTACGCACGGAGTGCCGCTGCGGCGCCTCGACCTCGGCGGCGGCCTCGGCATCGCCTGCCTTCCCGAGGACGAACCCCTGGACGTGCGCGACCTCGCTCCTGCCGTCGTCGACCGGGTCCACAAGGCGTGCGCGGACGCGGGCATCCCCATGCCCCGCCTGGCCGTCGAACCCGGGCGCGCGATCGCGGGCCCCACCACGGTGACGCTGTACACCGTGGGCACCGTCAAGCGCCGATGCGGCCTGCGTACCTGGCTGTCCGCCGACGGCGGCCTCAGCGACAACCTGCCCTGCGCCCCGCCCTCCACGGCGCGGCCTGCACGGCCGTCCTCGCCGCCCGGACGACGGCGAGGGGCGCCGACGAGACGGTGACAGTCTGCGGCCGGCACCGCGAGTCCGGTGACGTCGTCGTGGACGCGGCCCGCCTGCCCGCCGACATCGCCGTCGGCGACCTCCTCGCCGTACCGGCCTCCGGCGCCTACCACCGCTCCATGGCGAACAACGACAACGCCCAGCCCTGGCCGCCCGTCGTCGCCGTGCGCGACGGCGCCGCGCGCCTCGTCGTCCGCGGGGAGACGCTCGACGACGTCCTGCGGCTGGACGTCCCGTGACCCGCCCGCCGGAAGCGCCTCCCACCGCCCGTCCGAGCCACGCCCCACCCGCGCCGCCAGGAAAGGAACCCATGGAACACCGGGAGAAGACCGCGACCGTACTGAAGGAGGCCCTGAGCCGGGGCGTCCTCGGCGAGGACCACCCCGTCGCCGGGTTCGTCGACGTCCAAGGGGTACGGGACAGCGTCGCCGCCCTCCACCAGGCATTCGCCCACGTACCGGACGTGCTGCACGCCTTCGCGGTCAAGGCGGCTCCCCTCGTCCCCGTCCTGCGGCTGTTCGCGGACGCCGGCATGGGCTGCGAGGCGGCGAGCCCGGGCGAGACCCGCCTCGCACTCGCCGCCGGCTTCGAGCCCGACCGCATCGTCCTGGACTCACCGGCCAAGACCCGCACCGAGATCCGCGAGGCGCTCACCCTGGGCATCGCCCTGAACGCGGACAACCTCGCCGAACTCGCACGCGTCGACGACCTGCGTCCCGCCGACTCCCGCTCGGTCGTGGGCCTGCGCGTCAACCCGCAGGTCGGCGGCGGCACCATCGCCGCGATGAGCACGGCGACGGCACACTCCAAATTCGGTGTCGCCCTCGACGACCCGGGCGGGCGCGCCCGGGTGCTGGACGCCTTCCTGCGGCGGCCCTGGCTCACCCGTCTGCACGCCCACGTCGGCTCCCAGGGCTGCCCGCTGCCGCTGATCGCCCGCGGCCTCGCCGCGCTGCACCGGCTCGCCGAGGAGATCAACGCCCATGCGGGCCGACGCCAGGTCACCAGTCTCGACCTGGGCGGCGGGCTCCCCGTCAATGTCCGGGACGACACGGTGACGCCGACGTTCGAGGAGTACGTCCGGGAACTCGACCGCACGGAACCGGCCCTGCTCGACGGCCGGTACCAGGTGGTCACGGAGTTCGGCCGGTCGCTGCTCGCGAAGAACGGCTTCACCGCGGCCGTGGTCGAGTACGTCAAGGACTCGGGCGGCCGGAGGATCGCGGTCACCCACGCCGGAGCGCAGGTCGCGACCCGTACGGTGTTCATGCCCGAGGCGTGGCCGGTGAGGATCACGGCCCACGGCCCGGACGGACGGCCCAGGACCACCCGCGTCGTGCCGCAGGACGTGGCGGGTCCGCTCTGCTTCGCCGGCGACGTCGTGGCCCACGAGCGTCTCCTGCCGGAGCTGTCGGAGGGCGACGTCGTGGTGCTGCACGACACCGGCGCCTACTACTTCTCCGCCCCCTGGGCGTACAACAGCCTGCCCCGGCCGGGGGTCTACGGCTTCCTCCACCGGGAAGGCGGGGTCGACCTGGCGCCGGTGAGGACGCCGCAGACTTTCGAAGAGGTGGTGGAGGAGAGCGGCGCCCCGCACGCGTCGGCGCTCCTGACGGGGTTCGGCCCACCGGCGCCGTGACCGGTTCGACCGGGTCCCGCCGCGGTGCCGGCGCTACCGGCCCGGACAGCGGGCGCGCCCGGACGGCCGGCCCACGTCAGCCGGTCCGGTGGGGTCCCACGCTCCACTCGTGGCCCTCGGGAGCGAGGACCCTGGCGCGCCGCGTACCCCATTGCGTCGTCTCGGGCTCGATCACCGGGACCCCGCGCCGCTTAGGTGTCGGTACCGGCTCGGGCGTGCTTCGGCCACCGCGCGACGATGTATCAGGCGTGTATCGTCCCAGGTCGCGGGCGTGTCGGCGGAACTTCAGGCTGCGGGAGGACCGGCGGCGGTGAGGCATGATGGAGGACCTGCCCGGTCCCGTGTCCGAGGAACGCACATGTCTGATGCCGTGCCGACGCCCGCGTCGGCGCCCGTGACGGTCCTGCTCGTCGAGGACGACGAGGTGATCCGGCGGTCCGTCGCGATGGCCCTGGAACGCTACGGCTACCGCGTGCTCGTCGCCGCCGACGGACTGACCGGGCTCGAACTCTTCCGGGAGGGCAGGCACGACCTGCTGCTGCTCGACGTGATGCTGCCGGGACTGGACGGCATCGGCCTGTGCCGGCGCGTCCGGGAGACGTCCACGGACCCGGTCCTGATGATGTCCGCGCGCGGCGACTCCCTCGACGTGGTGTCCGGTCTGGAGGCGGGAGCCGACGACTACGTGGTGAAGCCCGTTGACACCGCCGTCCTGGTCGCCCGGATCCGTTCGCTGCTGCGCCGGGCCGCCTTCGCACCCCCGGCGGCTGCCGGACCCGCCGTCCCCCCGGAGCCGGACGGCCCGCTGGTCTTCGGCGACCTCTCCCTCGACCCCGCAGCCCTGGAGGTCCGCAGGCACGGCGAGCGGATCGCCCTCGCCCCCACCGAGCTGCGGCTCCTGCTCCAATTCGTCGCCCACCCCGGGATCGTGCTGGACCGTCAGACCCTGCTGCGCGAGGTCTGGGACTACGGCTGGGACGGCGACACCCGGGTCGTGGACCTGTGCGTGCAGCGGCTGCGCAAGAAGATCGGTGCCGAGCGCGTCGAGACGGTCCGGGGCTTCGGCTACAAGTGGAAGCGGTGAGCGGCGGGCACCGGGCAACGGTCGCCGAACTGGTGCCGCACCCCCGCTCGCTGCGCTGGAAGATCGTCCTCCTGGTGGCGCTGGCCTGTGCCTCGATGGCGCTGACGGTCGGTGTCCTGGTGCACGACTCGGTGCTCCGGCGGTCCCTGAACGAGGGCGCGATCAAAGCCCGCGCGTCCCTGGAGAAGGCGCTGGAGGACGCCGCGGCCGTCGGCGGGGACGGACCCCTGGTCTCCCCCGGGGAACTGCCCGACCCCCTGCTGCGGCAGGTCGAGCACGGCGGCGAGGCCACGTTCTACGAGGACGGGCCACCCGCCCCCGTCTTCTGGGCGGCCCGGTGGGAAGGCGGGGAACTGTACGCGGTCGAGGTCGACATGACCGCCGATCTGCTGACCCGGCAGGCCCTGGACCGGCACATGTGGAAGTACTCGCTGCTCACCCTGGGCGTCGTCGTCCCGGCGACGGCGCTGGCCTGCGAGCTCCCCGCCCGGCGGCTGCGCCGGGTGGCCCGTACGGCCCGCCGCATCACGGCCGGCGACCTCGACGCCCGGACCGGGCGGGTGCGCGGGGGCGACGAGGTCGCCGAGATCTCGGCCGTGGTCGACTCGATGGCCGACAGCCTCCAGCGGCGGATCGACACCGAGCAGCGCTTCACCGCCGACGTCGCGCACGAGCTGCGCACCCCGCTGATGGGCCTGGTCACCTCGGCGGAGCTGCTGCCCGAGGGCGAGGTGACCGACCTGGTCCAGGGCCGGGTGCGGGTGCTGCGCGACTTGGTGGAGGACCTCCTGGAGATCTCCCGGCTCGACGCGGGCGCCGAACGGTCCCGGCCGGGACCGGTCGACCTGGCCGGACTCGTCAGGGACGCGGTGAAGCGGACGGGCCTCGCCGCGCGGGTGTCCGGTCAGGACGCGGCGGTGGTCGAGACGGACCCCCGGCGCCTGGACCGGATCGTCTCCAACCTCGTCGTCAACGCCCACCGGCACGGTGCCGGCCCGGTGGAGGTCGTCGTCGCCGGCCGGACGGTGACCGTACGGGACCACGGCCCCGGCTTCCCGGCCGACCTGCTGGCCCACGGTCCCCAGCGGTTCCGCACGGGCGCGGCCGAACGCGGGCGCGGGCACGGCCTCGGCCTGACGATCGCGTCCGGCCAGGCGAAGGTGATCGGGGCGGCCCTGGACTTCGCCAACGCCCCGGACGGCGGCGCGGTGGCCACCCTCAGCCTGCCCCCGGACCGTACCCTCGCCGACGCCTGACCCCCTCTCCCTCCGCCGGCCCCAGAGGGTCCTTCGGTGCGCACCCCTCCCGCAGCCCCACCGATACACGACCGATGGGTTCCCGAGCACGGGCCGCGCTCCGGTGTCCGCCGACCGGAGACCTCTCCCCAGGAGCCTTGCTGCCGTACCGATCCCGTACCGCAGCTCCTGGAGGCAGCCCGTGTCCCTTCCCCGCACACCCCGTCACCGTCTCGCCGGCGGTGCTCTGGCCCTGGCGCTGCTGACGGCCCTGGGCATCGCGGTCGTCTCCCCCTCCGGATCCCCCTCGCAGCCGGACGGCGGGCGGCCGGTTGCCGGCATCGGCCCGCTCCCGTGGCCGCAGGACGGCCAGAGCGCCGTCGAGCTGGAGGGGAGCGGTTCGCTGGGGGAGAGGGGCGGGCGGCGGCCCGTGCCGATCGCGAGCCTCGCGAAGGTGATGACCGCCTACGTCGTGCTCGAGGGGCACCCGCTGCGGCCGGACGAGGAGGGCCCCCTGATCGAGGTGGACCCACAGGCCGCGCACGAGGTGGGGGTCGGCGGCGAGTCGACCGTCCCCGTGCGTGCGGGCGAGCGCCACTCGCAGCGCCGGCTCCTGGAACTGCTCCTGATCCCCTCCGGAAACAACGTGGCCCGGCTGCTGGCCCGGTGGGACTCCGGCAGCCAGGAGGCGTTCGCGGCGAAGATGCGGCGCACCGCCGAGCGGCTCGGCATGCGGGACACGGTCTACACGGGGGCGAGCGGCATCGAGCCGACGACCACGAGCACCGCGGCCGACCAGGTCCGACTGGTGCGGGCCGCGATGAAGGACCCGGTCTTCCGGGCCATCGTGGCCACCCGCGAGATCACCGTCCCCGGCCTCGGCACGATCGCGAACACCAATCCCCTCCTCGGCACCCCGGGCGTCCTCGGCGTGAAGACCGGTTCCAGCACTCCGGCAGGCGGGAACCTGCTGTGGGCCTGCGAAGTGCGCGTCGGCGGCACGCCCCGCCTGCTGGTGGGCGCCGTCCTTCACCAGAGGGCGAACACCACGCCGGCCGAAGGGCTCCGGGCCGCCGTCGACGCCAGCCGCGGCCTGCTCACCGCCGTCCGCGACGGGCTGGCCGCCGGGACGGAGGGCCGGGCGCGATGACGGCGACGACACGCCCCGACCCCTCCGCCGGGGCACCGGACGGCAGGACGGCACAGCCGCACCCCGCCGCCGGGACGGGCAGCACGGCGGTCCACCAGGACCGAGCCCCCGTGCCCGCGATCCCCGCTGCGGCGAGGCCGGCCCCGGGCCTCGGAGCGGCGGACGGCGCGGCGCGCCGGCGGTGGTGGCGACGGCGCGGGACGGCGGTCACGGCCTGCTCCGTCCTCCTCGCGGTGGGCATCGCGGGGCACCCACTGTTCCCCCGCCTGCCCGGACGGATGAGCAGTCTGGCCGAGACCCTGCTGCCCTGGAGCGCGCTGAGCGTCCCCGTCCTGGTGGCCGCCGCCCTGCTACGGCGGGCGGCGGTGGCGGCCGTGACGGCCCTGCTGGTGCCGACGGCGGCCTGGCTGGCGGTCTTCGGCGGGGCCCTGGTCGACAAGTCGTCCCTCGGCGGCGACCTCACGATCGTGACCCACAACGTGAACCAGGCCAACCCGGACCCCGCCGGGACCGCGCGGAGCCTGCTGGCCGCAGGGGCGGACGTCCTGGCGCTGGAGGAGCTGAGCCCGGCCACGGCGCCCGCCTACGAGCGGGCCCTGGCAGACGCCTACCCGTACCACTTCCAGCAGGGCACGGTGGGCCTGTGGAGCGTGCACCCGCTGCGGGACGCGCGAGCCGTGCCGATCATGCCGTGGACGCGGGCGATGCGGGCCACGGTGGACGCGCCCGGCGGACGGCTGGCCGTGTACGTCGCCCATCTGCCGTCCGTCCGCGTGGGCCTCTCCGGCTTCACCACCCGGGCGCGCGACGAGGCGATGAGCCTGCTGGCGGCGGAGGTGAGGGCCGAGCCCGTGCGGCGCGTCGTCGTCATGGGCGACCTCAACGGCTCCACCGACGACCGCGCGCTGCGACCCCTCACCGACCACCTCGTCTCCGCGCAGACCGAGGCCGGCGCCGGGTTCGGCTTCACCTGGCCGGCGGGCCTGCCGGCCGTACGGATCGACCAGATTCTCCTCGGCGGCGTCCGGGCCGCTTCGGCGTGGACCCTTCCCGCGACGGCCAGCGACCACCTCCCGGTGGCGGCCCGGATCATCCTCGCTCCCGAGCCCGGCCCTTGAACAAGCCGTGTCCGAAGAGAGGGCCCTCAAGGGCACCTGATCGACGTGCACGCCGGGCGTGGAGGGAGGGCATGTCCGTTCCGTCTCCGTCAGGGGGTGCAGATTCTCCGGAGAGTTCGCGCCTGTCCCCGCATCCCCGGAGGCGGCCGACCGATGCGCCGGGGCGATGGAGTCGGCCGGTGAGGACGCGCGACCGCGATGCAGGAGCGGGCCTGCCCGAGAAGGACCTCCTCGGGCAGGCCCGCACGGCACCGATCTGGCAGCCTCCAGGTCAGCGGGCGTGGCGGCAGGCGCCGACGGGCTCGGCCACGGGACGGACCCACCGGGTGTTGAGCCGGTCGAGGCCGGGCTCGGTGCGGAGCCCGGCCGCGGGCTCGGGGCCGAGGGCTCGGGGCCGAGGGACATCTGGGTGCCGGGCCCGGCCCGAGCGCCCACCCATCTCCGACACCACCACCCACACCCCCCCGCACCTCTCCACCCGCGCCTCGACGAGGACGCCACTGTCCACGCAGACGGCCTCGCAGGTGAGGGACCCGTCCGCTGACACGAGCCAGGGCGCAGGAATTCTCGGTAAGACAGCGCAGGCGTCGGCGGCGGCGGTGACTGCGCATCAGACCGGGGGCCTGTGCGGGCCGTGCGGGCGGGGGAGCAGGGTGAGCGCCCCCGACCGGGGAGGCGTGCCAGCTCGCGGAACCGGCGGCCCGTACCGGATCGTGCTCCTTCCCGCTGCGCCGAAACGGGGCTCGACCGCGACGGAGAGCCGAGCCCCCTACAGCCTGTACGGCTGGTACGGCGGCGAGCACGAAGGGAACTGACCATGCCCGCGCTTCGGCGGGTTGCCGGCGCCTTCGCCCACGTTCCTGTCCGGCTGGTCCCCGCCCGGCTTGCCACCGGAACACGGCCGGCCCCGCCTCCACGACCCCGGCCACCTGGCATGCAGCCCCTGCTGGCCCAGGCCGCCCCCCGACCGTCCCGGAAACTGCGAAAGGCGCAGGCCGGACGGTCGGCAACCTGATGGCCTCCGACGCCCCACCCACTGCCCAGGCGGGCCGGATCCCTGACGCCTCCTACGTACGCCGCAGGCCCGAGCACGTCGGGGTGGCACACCGTCGGCACCCCAGCCGCGCCACGTACTTCCGGCGGCTCGACCACGGCCTGACCCGGCTCGCCGAGCAGACGCTCGTGGCTACTCCGCCCGTACGGACCTCCACCCGGGCTGACCGGTACCGCCCCCGCCGTGGTTGCGGATCGTGGTGGAGTACGGACAGCACCGCTGCGTCGACCGCCTCGTCCATCCCCCGACTCGCCGCCGGCCGCAAGCTCATGCACCAGGCCGACCGCCGTCTCCGGATCTTCCCGCCAGCGCGCGGCGACATGACGCCGGTGCTCACCAGTTCCATGGCGGCGAACTGCGCTGCCGACGGCAGCGGCACGCCCATCTCGCCGAGCGGGTCTGACTCTTCCGCGAGTTCCTGGAACTCGGCCACGGCACATTGTGCCGCGTACCCCCGCTGGGCCTGCACCCGCCCTCGGGCCGCGACGGGCCGGCCACCGGGCGTCGTCCGCGGCCGAGGGCGAGACGCAGAGGCTGGGCGAGGCCGGCGACTCGTCGGTTCTTGAGACGGCGCAGGGTGCGGGGGGTGCGGGGCCGGGGAACCGGCCGCCACGATGACTCGTACGCCCGTTTCCACAGCCCCACCACCGCGCAGCGGCCCTTCTCTACCAGCTCGTCCGGGTCCCCGCCCGGACACTCCACGACCAGTTCGGCCTGGCCGTCGCCACCGACTACCCCCACCCCTTCGGCCACCGACGCGCCCGTCCGGGTCAGAACGCCATCGACCTCATCGATCACACGAGGACCGGTGTCATCGACGTCCGGCAGATCGCCGCCGTACTCAAGGCGCCCGCCTGACAGCGCACCCCGAGTCCCGTCGGCCGATTCCGCTCATCAGTAGTCGGTGAGGTCGACGACCGTGTCGCAGTGCGGGTCGTCGGAGGGCTGATGCAGGTGCTCGTTCGCCAGGAACGCCGGAGAGATCAGGGCTCCGAGCAGGCCCGGACCCGTGCGACTGGCCAGCACGTCCACGCCGTAGGTGCGGTCCCGCTCAGGGGAACGGAAGTAGAGACGCATCCGGTTATCCCCGGTGATGACGGCGCCGATGAACAGCGGCTTCCACGGTGCGTGCGTGGTGACAAAGGCACGCACGACAGCGAGCAGCCGATCGTCGGTCGTCTGCTCGCCGTCGGTGGTCTTGGGGGTGTACTGCACGACGACGGTGAACCTCTCTTGCTCTGGCCTGGCTACTCCCGTCGCGAACGCGACGCCGTCGTACTCCAGGTGACTGTGGTGGTTGTCGCGGTCCATACGCCCCATCGAAGCCGCGCGCAGGGCGAAGCACTTCTCGTGCAGGTCATCGGTGGTCAGACGGGGGGCAGCTATGCAGTTCCCGTGTGGGTTCTGCCGTCACGAGAGCTCGGTGATCAGGATGATGACGCCTGGAACTGCCTGGCTCAGTGCTCCGCGCCACAGCTTGGGATCGGAGATGAAGAGCACGATGCCGCCGCCGGTCATGAAGGCGGCGAGGTACAGGATCAGAGAGCGGCCAACGGTCTGGTGTCCCAGGTGCAGGGCCACGAAGCCGGCGATCATGCCGCAGGCCAGGAACAGGTTGTAGAACCCCACGTTGAACCGCCAGAGGCGGACCTCGGGCGCGTCGGCCGTGCTTCCCGTGAGGAACTGCCGCACCCATGCGTGCCGAGCGTAGAGGAAGCTTTCCAATGGCCAGACCGAGATGTGGACGGCGGCGGCGACCAGTGCGAAGACCTGACTGACGATGTGCATGCCCGCATGATGGTACGAGCCATGTCATGAGTAGCCGTCGCGCAACGCCCCCACCCATCAGGTCCATCCGCTCAGCCGATGGCCGGGAACAGGGCTCTGCCGCAGGTGTCGCCGCCCCCTTCGGCATCGCCCTGGAACAGCTGACGGAGCACGGCGCCGGCGCGGGCGGTACGGCGGCGGCGCCTGGGACACACCCGGGAGCAGACGCTGACCGACGCGCGCGACAACCGCGACGGCGCACGCCTTCTACCGCGCGCAGCGACTCTTCTCTTGATCAGAAACGGCTGGGGTTCTCATCGACATGAGGGGCCTTCACCGTGTCGCCTGATCCGCCTCGATGGTCCCGGCCGCCTCGGCTGCTTCCCGGAAGGCGACGACCGCCTCGCCGTTCTCCCGCGCCCATGCGGTGAGCATCCTGATGGGCTCCTCCAGGGTTCGCCCGAGATCGGTCAGGCTGTACTCCACGCGCGGCGGCGCCTCGGCGTACGCGTGCCGCTCGACGAGCCCGTTGGCTTGGAGCCGGCGCAACGTCTGCGTCAGTACCTTGCGCGAAATGCCACCGCTCAGCTCGACCAGCTCGCCGTGACGCAACGGGCCGTCGGTCAGCGCGAAGAGCGTGACCATGGACCACTTGCTGGCGATGATCTCCATGGCCAGGAGCGCGGGACAGTCGGCGAGGAAGGCAACTCCAGGGCGCAGGCTCATGCCCCGAAGGTTACCTGGAGGTACCTGATGGCCGCCTATCGTCGTCGAGGTGCGCACACCCCCGTTGACTCGCATCTCGCACGATTGAGGTTTCAGCCATGTTCGTCTCCCTCGCCGTCGTCACCGTGCTCATGGCGGCGCTTCTCCTGACCTCCGCCGGTGCCAAGTCCCTGCGCACACGCCACATCACGGAGCAGATGTCCACCCTCGGAGTGCCGCAGAGCATGATGGCTTTCCTGATCGGCGCTCAGGTCGCGGGCGCGGCCGGTGTGATAGCGGGACTCTGGTGGGGACCCGTAGGCATCGCCGCCGCGATCGGCCTGACGTTCTACTTCGCCGGGGCGGTCGCCTTCCACCTGCGCGCCGGCGACCGCAAGGGCGCGTCTCCGGCGGTGGTCCTCACCATGGCCTCCGTCGCCCTGATCGTCCTGCGTGCTGCCACCCTCTGACAGCTGACAGGCGGTCTGGCGCCGGCCTCGACCCTGCTGAGTGAGGTTGGCCTCCGATGAGGACCCGACGCCGTCACTGCCGTCTGCGCCGTCCTGGCCGCCGCGGCCGACACCTCCCAGTGCGTCTGGGGCGGCGCCGCGGCCGCCCGGCACCTCACTCAGCAGCGAGCCGAGAACTCCCAACGCCGAAGGGGGGCGAGTAGAGATGGCCCGCATCCGCCGTCACCGGCTGAGCTCCGCCCCGCACGCATCACAGCGCCTTGCCTGCGACACCTGCGATGCCACCTCCCCCGCCAGGACGCATGCCCCGGCCCCCGCACCGCTGGCTCCGGCCTTGAAGGGCTGGACGTTCTGCCGGCAGCCATTTGTCGGGACGGAGACGGGCAATGAGCATCTGGAGCTCGCAGGACGTCGCCCGCGACGCCGTCCGCCGGCAGACCACCGGCCTGGACACCGCGCAGATCGCCGCCCAGGCCGCCGAGACAGCTACCGGGGCCCGGCAGGTGGCCGCTGACGCCCATCGCGGCGTCCGGCGCGACACCGGCCTGCCGGCCTGGAGACCGGCACGTACCGCCTGGCCGACACCTGGGCCGCCGCGCACGCCGAGTGGCAGCGGGCCCAGACCCTGCTGGAGACGTGCGGCAGCGAAGTGTACGAGCCGGCCGGCGACGCGACCGGCACCCGGTGGGCTCGCGAGCGCGGACAACATCGTGCCGAGCGCCTCCCGGCCGCCGCCGCGCACCGCGCCCGTCTAGATTCACGGCGTGACTGAGCCTTCCTACCTTGCCGCCGTCCGGGAGTCGTACGACACCGTGGCCGACGACTACGTCGCCCTCGTCAAGACCCCCTCTGAACTGGATCCCCTGTCTCGCTCGATGCTGACCGCCTTCGCCGAGCTGGTGCGGGCATCCGACCGAGGACCGGTAGCGGACCTGGGCTGCGGACCCGGAAGAGTCACGGCGCACATGGCCGGACTCGGCGTTTCTGCATTCGGCATCGATGTGTCCCCCAAGATGATCGAACTGGCCCGAAGCGCTTACCCTGACCTGCGCTTCTCCGTGGGCTCCATGACCGCGCTGGAGATCGAGGACGACGCGCTCGGCGGCATCCTGGCGTACTACTCCACCCACCACACACCTCCGGAGCTGCTGCCGACCGTGTTCGCCGAGTTCCACCGCACCCTGGCACCCGGCGGACATCTCCTCCTCGCCGGCCACGTGGGCACCGGTGAGCAGCGCCGCCCCACACACGGCCATGGCGGCCACCCCGTGTCCTACACGTCCTATCGGCTGCCCGCACACCGACTCGCCGAACTGCTCCACCAGGCCGAACTCACCATCACCGCCCAGCTGCTGCAGGAGCCCGACGAGGAACGGAACTGGAAGTTCGCCAGTTTTCTGGCCCGCAAGCCGACTACCAAGGAGACCAGCTTGACTGCCTAGGTCCCCGAGATGCCTTGGCATCGCCGGCTTCGGCTCATGATCAAGCCGTGGTCAAGGGGGTGGGAGAGAGGAGCCCGCCGGGCCGTGGCGGCCCCGCCGCGGTGCGAGACGCCAGGAGACCGCGCCGCGCGTTGTGCACCTCGATGCCGTGCACAGCCTGCCCATCGGGAGCCGTGGTCGCCTGGGTCCCACTGCGGCCACCTGCCGATCAGCCTCCCCTACCTCCATGGCCCTAATTTGGAGAGCTGCCCGCTGCCGGACGGCCATGCCCGCAACCTCTGGGCGCTGCCGGTCACCGCTGCCGGGACGGCATACCGCCGCGAGCACGGTCACGAGGCCCTTGAGCAGCTCTCCGACGAGCACGGGATTTTTCCGACCGATCCAAGGCGTCCACCCGTCGCCTGAACTTCGCGGGCTCAGTTCGGAGCACAAGCGATAGTCGGGGAGTTCCCCAGCGCCGTCAAAACTCGTCGACAAGTTGAGGCACAGCGATCACCGATTGCCGCCCAAAGTCATCGACAAACGCTGTCCGCGTTCATGAACGAAGCCACCTGGGCCTGCGGAAGGCTGCCGGCGCCATAGCCGGACCGGGCGAGCAGGTGCAGCAGCTCCACGTTGCACGGCACGACGACGCCCCCATACTCATCAGGCTCGATGGCCCAGGAACGCCGGCCACCCACGCGGCGACCTCGGTGACAAGACGGTCGATGACCTCCGCCAGGTAGTCCGCCGCGGTGCCGTTCTCGAAGTTTCCACTGCCCCACGTGCCCACGAGGTCTCCTTGCGTGGGATGTCGCTGTCGCTGGGATTCCATCGAACCAGTTCGGACTGACAGCACGGACAGGAGGCGTGGGGCGGCGATTGGCCATATCCGGAGGTGCCTCGGAATCATCCGCCGAGGCTTGTCGTTGGGCGTCCGTCTGTCCGTCGTAGCGGAGAGCTACTTTTCGTGCCTGCTCGTCTCCCCCCCCGGATGGGGTTCCGGCGAAACCCGGCATCCGCGCTCCGACGAAACTCGACCTGGCCGAAGTGGTGGACGGAGGCCCGAGATGTGGGCTGTAATGCGAACCGATGAGACGCTCCGGCTTTGCACAGGAGCAGCGACCGGGCGCCGGTCGAGGCGCGGCTGCAGACGTCAAGCGGGAGGATCCCCATGCTGAAGCAGGTCGCCGAGGGCGTGCTGGTCCACAAGAGTGAGCTGCTCGAGAACAATACCGTTGTCGTGCAGGGCAGCGACGGTGTGCTCCTCGTGGACGCCGGGATCACCGGCGCTGAAATGGTCTGCCTGGCGAACGACCTTCATGAGCTTGGCCAACCCGTGGTGGCCGGCTTCTCGACGCACCCTGACTGGGATCACGTGCTCTGGCACCCCGAACTTGGCGAAGCACCGCGTTACGGCACAGCGCGCTGCGCAGCCTTCATGCGGGATGTGCGGTCGAATCCGGATTGGAGGGCCGAAGTCGCCGAGGGTCTGCCACCGGAAATCGCCGAGGACACACCGCTGGACCTTTACGGTCTCATCACAGGTTTGCCTGCTGAAACCGCGTAGCTCCCTTGGGACGGCCCCAAGGTGCGAATCATCGAGCATCCGGCGCACGCCCCGGGCCATGCGGCGTTGTTGATCGAGGAACGCCGAGTTCTCGTCGCCGGCGACATGCTTTCCGATGTCTTCGTCCCGATGTTTGACGACACCGATAATCCGATTCCGGACTACCTCGTCGTGCTGGGTCTGCTCGAAGGCGTGGCGGACGACGTCGATGTCCTTGTCCCCGGCCACGGGTCCGTCGCCAGGGCTGATGAGGTACGCGCAAGGCTCAGATTGGATCGGGCGTACGTGGAGGACCTGCGGGACGCCCGGGTTTCCAACGATCCAAGAATCGTATCGCCCAAGCCCGGCTGGGAGTGGGCGACCGCCATTCACGAGGGACACGTCCGGAGCCTCGTCGGAGGAAGCGAGCGCGATGGCGGCTGACCGGGACCCGGTGCCGAGTCGCGGGACGAGGACGTGTCCTCGGCGAGGCGACCGCGCGGCTGCGTTACGTCAACATCGTTGACCATTTGGCTGCGCCTTGCCAGCATTTGGCGAACCGCCCCGCCAGCCCCGCAGCTCTTACGGAGTGAGCGCCGTGATCGCCCCAGAGTCACACCCTGCCGCCCGGTCGGGTTTCACCCCCGCCCTCCACTTCGCCTTCGAGGTCCGGGCCTTCCTCGCCCCCTCCCTCCATATAGGCCATGGCGCCGGCGAAGTCACCGAGTACGTCCCCATCATCGACGGCACCGTCGACGGCCCCCGCCTGCGCGGCACGGTCCTGGCCGGCGGCGGCGACTGGTTCGACAGGCGCCGCGAGGTCTACCAGCTGGACGCCCGATACCTCCTGCAAGCAGATGACGGCGCGGTCATCGACATCACCAACCGCGGCTGTTACCACGAGGACAACCCCGCCGCCCCCGCCCAGTACGACGGCACCGAGCAGGTGTCCGAGGCAGGCGTGTACTACCGAACCTCCCCCGTCTTCCGCACCGATGCCCCCGCCCACCTTTGGCTCGCCCGCACCGTCTTCATCGGCCTCGCCCGCGGCGACGACTCGGAAGTCGCCATCCGCTTCTATTCCGTGGCCTGACCCCCGCGACAAGCCGCGGAGCAGAGCCCCCATAGCCCTCCCGGTCCAGAACCACCGCCCTTCGGACCGTGAAGCCTTCAGAAACGCCGGCCCAGCTCCCCCCTGCAGGCGACAGGTCGGCTCCGCAACGAGACCCCGTGGAGCCGGTCGGTGAATCTGAGTCCGACGGTGAGGTCGGCTATCCGGAGGCGGGAGAGGCTGAGGGCGGGTTGGGCGACGAGGGCGTGCGCGCTGAGCGGGCCGGCTGGGGAAGTCCTCGGGGCACGGTGAAGCTGGTGGGCCGCGTCAGCCCGTGCCTTCTGGGCACAGGCCAGGAGGCGCTCGGTGAACGGGCCCGCGGGCGGCAGGTTGAGGCGCTCGTACTGCTCCGGGGAGTGCCGGCGACGCGGGGCTGTGTGGTGCGCAGGGTGACCATGCGCGGTTCGAGGTTGTCGTCCGGGAGGGGCCTGGTCGGCGTCGGTGTGCAGGACGAAGAGGTGCGTGCCGAAGGCGTACGGGTTGGGGAGGGTGTGGCCCGGGAGCTTGAGCAGCGGGACGTTGTTGGTGAAGGCGAGGGGCGGGACGAGCTCGGCGGGTGAAGCGCCGCGCATGTGGGTGGGCATAAGGGTGTGCTCGTGCAGCGGCTGGTCGCGGTCGCGGACCGAGGTGTCGTCGGACATGGTGTCGCGCATCGGTCCTTCAGGCCGGACGGTGGTGGGATCGACGCCGAAGTACTCCGGCAGGGCGGGAGTGATGGCACCGGCCCTGGGTGCGGCCGCGAGGGTCGCAGGCAGCGGGATCGGGGTGGTCTTGTCGTCGTGTTCCTGCGGGCGTGATCGTTCCGTCCCGTGCCCGACGGCATGCTCAGCGAGCTGGTCCTGCACCGCCTGCCCACCCGCTGACCGTTGCAACCCACGAGCTGCCCCGGACCGGCGGGCGATGCCGAATGCTCAACGGGTACGAAGTGGTGAGCTGGTGCCTACGATTGGCTCGCGCGACCGGCGGGACTTCACGCGGTCGATGCGGGGAAGGTGAGGGCCGTCCAGACGCCGATCCCGCGGGCCTGACGCAGGCTGCCGGGGAGTGGGCGCGGTGGTGGGGTGGCGACAGCGAGGGAAGGGCCGGCGCCCTGGCACCCGCGACGGCCGGCCTTACTGCGGTGGCGCCGTGGCTCCGCGGCCTTGGCGGGATCCGGCGTAGGCCGCCTCGCGCAGGGGACGGAGAGTGTCGGTGGGCTGCAGGTCTGTGAGGCTCGCCGCATACGGGTCGAAAGCGACCGTGAGCGGTGCTGGGGCAGGGAGCGCCGTGTGTACGGAGAGGGCGGCGAACTGCCGCCACGGCTCCCCGCGCGCCGCAGCGCAGAGCCGGAAGCGTGCCGGGCGGCGGGCCAGCGCCGCGGCGAGCTCCGACGGGCGCGCGGGAAGCCCGCGGCCGGGTTCGTCGGGGAAGGCAGCGATCACCCGGACCCGGTCCGGGAAGCGGTAGCCGCTCAGGGTGGAGTAGGGGCCGGCGAGGGCGTCGGTACGGGGAAGGGGCACGTGCCGTGTCAGGGAACCGCTGCCGCTTGAGGTGAGCAGCAGGTCCAGCGGCCGGTCCGGACCGGCGGCGTCCTCTACCTTCAGCGCCAGCCCCAGCCCGTCGGGCAGTCGCCCGGGCAGTCCGGCCGCCCTCGACCAACGCACGGTGACGTCATACCGCCCTGCCGAGTCCAGCCACGCCACGCCCCAGGTGTGGTGACCGGCCGGAAGGACTTCGAGCACTCCGGACAGGACGACACCGTCCGGATGCAGAGCAGGCCTTCGGCCCCGGCATCGGGCCAGGCCGCTGGCCAGCGAACGAAGGGAGGGACGGGGAGCCATCAGCGCCCCCAGCCGACGGGAGCCGGGCCGGAGGCGGCACCGGAGCGCTGCGCCGCCGGCAGTCGGCACCTCTCGACGTGAGCGGGCATCATCTACGCCTCCTTGCGTACTCGTGTCGCTGGCGTCTACCCCTCATGCCGCCCGCGACACGGAAGCTGGCGCTGCTCTTCCCGGGCGCAAGGGACGGGTGCGGCCGGGTACCGCGCCGGCCGGCGGCCACCCGGGGCGCGCGCGTCTGCGTCGCGCTCGAGCCGGCCCGGCTGCGGAACCCGAGCCCTGGACAGGCCCGGACTCGCCGTCGCGGGTCGTCCCTCGGCACCCGGGGCGGCCTGCCAGGGCGTGCGGGGCGGGGGAGACGGGTGCGGCGAGTACCGCATCACACTGCTGTCCCCTCACCCCCGGCCCTGACGTCACCGACCAGCTGCCGCCAGCCGGTGGCCCCGACCGCCCGCCTCGCTGCCCTCGGCGAAGGGACAGCGCCCGAGGCGCCGTGGCCCGCGCGGCGCACAAGTCGGAGGCCGGGCGGTTACCGTTCTCGTTGCTCGGGCCGCCAGGCGGCCCTGGAAGTTGAAGCGGTGACCCGCAACGGCGCGGGCCATCCGTACCGCAGGGGCCTGTGAGGGAGCACCTCACGGACAGCTACCTCAGGGCGCTTCCTCGGCCTGCCGCTCTCGGCCGGCGTCTGCTCGTCCCCGGGCCGACCGGCCTTACTCCGGTCCCGGTATGAAGCCGCTGTTCTGTTGCCGGCGCAGTGGCAAGGGCCTCTGAAGCTCGTCCTGACAGGTCCGGCCCCTGGACGGGGCCGTCTTCGGGAACGTCAGCTGTTCGGCCGGTGGGCGTCTTCGACGCCGCATCGATGGGACGGTGGGGCTCGGTTCGAAGATCTGTTCTTCTGGACAGGGTCGGTCCTATGATCACCGGCATGCCTTCCGCCCTGGTCCTGATCGACCTGATGCCCCGCATCATCGCTCTTCCGCTCGCCCCCCGCACGGGAGAGGAAGTACTGCAGCGCGGCCGCGAGCTGGCCGAGTCGTTCCGGGTACGGAAGCGGCCCGTGGTGATGGTGCGGGCGGAACGTCCGGGCGTCGCTGAACAGCCGCCCGGCAGCGGCTTCGCGGACGGCCTGGTGCACGACGGCGACCTCGTGGTGGTCAAGCGAACCGTCGGTGCCTTCTACGGCACCGGCCTGAATGAGCGCCTGCGCGCCCTGGGCGTGGACACGCTGGTGCTTGCCGGACTGGTCACCTCAATGGGCGTCGAGTCCACCGCGCGGGCCGCGTCCGACCACGGTTACCGGCTGGAGTTCGTGGCCGACGCGATGTCCGCACTGGCCGCGGACGAACACGACTTCGCCGTGGAGCGGATCTTCCCTCGCTTCGGCGAGGTACGGATGACCTCTGATTACCGGTGACACCCCCCCGGCCTCCTCGCCCGCGCGAGCGGCAGCGGCAGAGCGGGACCCGGCTGCGTACACCCATGCTGCGCAGCTCTTTGAGCGCCGTCTCGTACAGCACTTCTGCGCTGGGCTGGGTGATGCTCGCCTCGGCGGTGAGCAGCTTGACGGACGGGAGTGTGTCATCGGGCAGGTGAACACCTCCTGCGTCATGGCTGGGGAAACTGCCGGAAGCGCATAGGCCGGGAGCGGGTGGCCGAGCCGGTGGCCGTCCCGAGCCGGCGGCTGACCACGCCAACCGCGATGACGAGAAGAGACGGGACAGCGGTTGCGCAACGGCGGGTGGGCTCCCTCCCCGTCATCCGCTCCTTCGCCGCAGCGGCCGCCACCCGAGGGCACGCCGCAGCCGGCACGCCACTCATGGAGGCCGGCGCCAGCTGACCGCCGGGCCTGTCCGCGTGAAGCCTTCGCCGCCCAGGCCGGCTACCTGCCGACGCCGACCTCCTGCCCCCATGTCCGGCCTGCCGCCGTCCCGTTCTGAGCGCTTCTGCAGCGTCTATTGGTCAGCCTGGGGGGACTTGTACGGCTGCTCAGGCGGCTCCGCGTGGTCGTGGCGCTGGCGGGTCGCTACGCCGGCGTCCCTTTCGCGACTGCTCGACGCCCTGTCGCGAAAGGGGCAGGGGCACCAGCTGGTTGTCAGGTGTGCAGGGCGCGGCGGCGTCCGAGGAGGACGCCGAGGGCGATCATGCCGACGCCGAGGATGAAGTGGAGCCAGTTGTCCGCCGTGTTCACCGGGACGAAGTTGGCGGAGCTGTCGTGATCGATCAGCAGGCCGTAGATCCACAGAACGAGGTAGATCAGGCCTCCGCCGATGAGGTAGGTGCGGGCGGTCGTGGCGGCGCGGGCCATGGCGATGCCGGCGACGCCGAACAGCAGGTGGACGATGTTGTGGAGGACGGAGACCTGGAAGACGCCGAGCAGCTTGGCCTCCGAGTGGTGCTCGGCGAACTTCAGGGAGTCGTAGTCAGTCGTGATCCCGGGGATGAAACCGAGGACGCCGACCAGCAGGAAGACGACTCCCACCACGAGAGCGGCGAGCTGCACGGGCGTCCGGGCAGTGGTGCGGGGGTGGGTGGTCATGATGGTTCTCCTTTTCGCCTGGGAGGATCGAGGGCCGGTGTGACGTCCTCCCGGGGCGGATGCGGTGCGGACGCATCCGTCCGCCGTGAACGTGACGGGGGTTCCGCGGCGCTTCGTTCGGGTCTGCGCGCCGAGGGGGGCTCGTCGCCGGCTCCGGTGAATATGCCGAGGACGGACATGGTGTCGGCGGTGCGGGAGACGCGGACGGCGTGCCGTAGCGCCGTCGGACTGTCGGTCTGCGGGCGCAGCCGCGGTATGACGTGGTCGTGGGTACGTGGTCGTCGCCTCGGCGGTGATGCCGCTGGAGGCACGGACGAGCGTCTCCGAGCCGTCGTCCGGGACCGCCCGCCGGACCTTGCAGGGGCGGCCGGGGCGGCGGCCCGTCCGGCGCCGAGGAGAACCGTGCGGCGGGACCACTTCACATACGCCTCCATGGCGGTTCGCGTCGCTCCGGCGCCTGCCCGGCCGCGGTCCCCGCAAACGGCAGTCGGACGGCACCGCGCCGACAGGGCATGAGTCGATTGCCGAGGGGCGGGGTAGTCGGTGGGCACGGAAGCGCATTGCGGGAACAGCCCGGGCTTCCAGTGGGGGCGCCACGACCAGCACGATGATGACCGAGTGCGGTCTTCGCGTGGCCGCGTCCGAACCGGCTCTGAGTGGGCCCCACACGGAACAGGCGCCGTACCGGCCTGGACCCCGGGCCCGCGGCGGTCCAGTGCTCCACCGGGTGCACCTCACCGGCGCCGGCGACGGTGAGCGCAAGAAGGTAGGGGGCCGCGGGGCGGAATACGGATGGCCCGGCCCCGGCGCTCGCTGAGCCGGGGTCGGGCACGGCCCCGCCGGGGGATCGTGCAAAGCATCGAGGAGTCACGCCCTCCTCGCCGCCGGCGGCTCGCAGGGGCGTTCGACGCGGGCAAGGGCGGGATGCCGTGGACCGAGACCCTGCCCCGGGGTCGGCGAACCGCGTGCTGCCGACCCCGGTTTGCCCTCCTCGGCTGTCCAGCAGAGCCTCGGCCTGTCCACGACCGTGCCACCCATGACCTCACCACCCGCCACCGCGCCACCCACGCCCTGCTCCCAGATGCGCCCCGTGCCAGACGCGCGCGGAACAGTCGGCTGGTCGACCCGCGTCGGCATGACTCGGGCGGGACGCAGCCGTATGTCCTTCTCCTCGGAGGCGGCTGCCGTGAGCCCCGCCCACCGCCCAGTCGGCGCCGCGCCCGGCCCGCCTCACGGCGCGTTGAGTGCCGCCGTCGGGTGGAGGCGGGACGCGCGGATCGCCGGGTAGAGGCCGGCGATCATGCCGATCAGGAGGGTGGCGGTCAGGCCGCCCGCGAGGGACCAGGGCGGGACGACCGGTGTCCAGTCCTGGGTCCGCGCGAAGCCGTACGTCGCCGCCGCGCCGAGCAGCGCCCCCGACGCCCCGCCGAGTGCCGACAGCAGCAGCGACTCGGTGAGGAACTGGAGCCGGATCGCGTTGCGGGTCGCGCCGAGGGAGCGGCGCAGGCCGATCTCCTGCCGGCGTTCCAGGACGGAGATGACCATGGTGTTGGCGACGCCGACGCCGCCGACCAGGAGCGCCACCGCGCCCAGGCCCAGCATGAGGGTGGTCAGGCCCTCGTCGGCGGCGGCTCGGGCGGCGAGCGCGTCCGAGGGCCGGGAGACCTTGACGGCCGCTTCGCCGCCGGGGCTGATCGTGCGGGCCAGGACCGCCCGTACGTCCTCCACCGACGCGTCCGTGGAGCGCTCGAAGATCGTGGTCGGGTGGCCGTCGAAACCGAAGTGGCGCTCGGCGGCGGGGAATCCGATCATCGCCACCCGGTCGAGCGTCGGGACCAGTTCCAGCGGTTTCAGGATGCCGACGACCACCACACGGGTGTCGTTCATCATGATCGTCTCGCCGATGCCGGTGATGCCGAGCCGGTCGGCGGCCACCGATCCGAGGACCGTGACCGGGAGCCGCTCGCCGGCCGGGTCCAGCCAGGCGCCCTTGTCGACCTCGCCGCCGAGCGTGGCCAGGAGGTCGGTGCGGACCGCCTGCGTGGTGACGCCGGCGGTGCGCTCCTCGGGGACCAGGTCGCTGCGGCGGATCCGGGCGTCGACGTCGCCGGTTCCGGTGGCCTGTCGGACGGGGCCGATGCGCTCGACCATCGCGACCGCGTTCTTGGGGAGTTTGACCTCCTTGCCCTGGGTGTCCTTGCCCGCCTCGGCGGTGAGGAGGTTGGTGCCGAGCCGGTCGAGCCGGGCCATCAGGTCCGCGCGACTGGACTCGGAGAGGCCGACGACGGCGACCATGGTCGCGATGCCGATGGCGATCCCGAGCGCGGAGAGCACCACGCGCGCGCGGCGGGCGCGGAGGCCGACCGCGCCGACGCGGAGGATGTCGCCGGGGGAGAGCCGGGAGGGTTTGAGGGTGCCTTTCACCCCGGGACTCCTTCCGTCCGGGCGGCGCCGCGTTCGTCCGCGACGATCTCGCCGTCCTTGAAGCGCACCCGGCGCGGCAGGGAGTCGGCGATCTCCTGGTCGTGGGTGATGACGCAGATCGTGGTGCCGGCCTCGTTCAGTTCGCGCAGCAGGTCCATGACGACCTCGCCCGAGGCGGTGTCGAGGGCGCCGGTCGGCTCGTCCGCGAGCAGCAGTCTGGGCTCTCCCACCAGCGCGCGGGCGATGGCCACGCGCTGCTTCTCGCCGCCGGACAGTTCGTTCGGCGTGTGGGAGTGGCGGTGCGCGAGGCGGACCCGGTCGAGTGCGTGCCGCGCCCGCGCGCGGCGCTCCCGCAGCGGCACGCCCGCGTACAGCAGTCCGTCGGCGACGTTGTCCACGGCGTCGCGCCCCGCCGCCAGGTGGAAGTGCTGGAAGACGAAACCGATGTGGCGGGCGCGGAGTGCGGAGAGGCGGTTGTCGGAGAGCGCGGTCACGTCGTGGCCGGCGATCCGGACGGTGCCGCTGGTGGGCTTGTCGAGGGTGCCCATGATGTTGAGCATCGTGGACTTGCCGGAGCCGGACGGGCCGACGACGGCGAGGAGTTCGCCTTCGCCGACGGACAGGTTCACCGCGCGCAGGGCGTGGACGCCTCCGGGGTACGTCTTGGTCGCGCCGCGCAGTTCCACGACGGGCTCCGGGGACAGGGGGGACGTCGGCGGCGCGGCTGGTCCCGGGGGCAGGGGGGACGTCGGCGACACGGCGGGGCCCGGGGGCAGGGGAGAGGCCGGCGACGCGGCGGGGCCCAGGGGCAGGGGAGAGGCCGGCGACGCGGCGGCGGCAGGGGTCATGAGGCCGCCATCCCGACCGTCATGCCTTCCCGCACGTGCGGTCCGCTGACCTCGATCTGCCCGTCGGCGGTCATCCCCGTCTCCACCGGTATCGTCCGCGTGGTGGTGCCCTGGACGAGCTGAAGTCCGTAGCCGCCGTTCTCTCCGCGCAGGGCGAGGACCGCCTCGACGGGGACGGCGAGAACGCCCTCGCGTGCCTCACTGACGAACTTCACGCTGGCCGGTGCCTTGGCGTCCTCCCCGGACGCGGCGCGCGCCCCGCCGTCCAGGACGACCTCGACGACGATGCCTTCCTGCGCGGCCGCGCCCTCCCCGGAGCCGCCCGGTTCGGGGCGTACGGTCCCGGCGACCCGCCCGGGCACGGTCTTCCCGCTGGGCAGGGTGACCTCGACCTTGGTGCCGGCGTCGGTGAGCGCGCCGTCGGTCTGGTCCAGGTGGGCCCGGACGACGGGCCTGGTGGAGGCGATCGTCAGGACGGGTTCGCCCGGGGCGACCTGGTCGGCGAGGGCGGCGTCGACGGACACCACCTTGACCTGGCCGGGCTGGAAGACGACGTCTCCCTTGCCGACCCTTCCCGTGGGTTCGCGGTTCAGGGACTTCTGCCACTGCTTCACCGCCGCCTCGGTGTCCTTGCCGTACCGGGTGTCGACGTAGAGGCCCGCCCCGTATCCCAGGTCGCGCAGATTGCGCTCCAGCTGGAGCACGTCACTGCCCCGGTCTCCCGGCTTCATCTCGCGGAACATGGGGACGGGTCCGTACAGCAGGGTGACGGGCTTGTCGTTCAGCTCGTACAGCGCCTGCCCCATGGTCAGCGTCCGTCCTTCGGAGGCGGCCACGGTGACGGTGCCGTCGACGGCGGACTTGACGGGGCGGCGCTGCGCGAAGTCGAGCCTGCCGTCGACCGTCTTGGACTGGACGAGGTCGGTGCGGACGACGGTCGTGGTGGCGGGCGGCAGTCCGCCGCCCTTCCCGGAGGCCCCCGGGTCGTTCCCCTCGTGGGCCCTCCCGAGGTCCCCGAGGACGCCGAAGTGGACGGCTCCGCCGGTCACGGCGGCGGCGACCGCCACAGCGCCGACGGTACGGAAGACGGTGCGGCGCTTCACTGCATGCCGTCCAGACCGTCGAGGAGCTTCGTCTTGCACGCCTCGCGGGCCTGCTTGTACGCGGGCGAGTCGTGGTCGATGGTCGGGGAGGCGGGGTTCGGATCGCCGCCGGGCTGGGCGTTGCCGCCGCTCATCGTCGGGTTGGTGAACTGGGAGACGCCGTTGTCGCGCATGCACTTGGCGTGCGCCAGCATGGACTCGTAGTCCTTCTGCTGGTCGCGCTGCGGCTCGGCCAGCATGGCCTTCTGCAGCTCGGCGGCGCACACTCCGTTCTTGCCGCCCTTGGCGGCCTCCATCTGGCCGGGCCGCGAGGAGATCTCCTCGATCTTCGCCCAGTCGAGGTGGCCGCTGAGCTTGGGGTCCGGGTAGTCCTTGTAGCCGCCCTTGTCACGCATGCACCGGACGTAGAGCAGCTGCGCGTCGTAGAAGGCGCTCTTGCCGGCGGGCCGGGTGCTGGGGGCGCTGCCGTCCTTCGCGGACGGCGAGGCCGTGGCGGCCTCCGGCACGGAGGCGATCTCGTCGTTCGTCCGGTCGCCGGCGGTGCTGTCGCCGCCGCTGCCGCACGCCGCGGAGAAGGCGAGGACGGGAAGCACGGCGAGGGCGGTCAGGCGCAGCCGGGCGGCGGCGCGGAAGGTTGTCTTCGGACTCATGGGCACCACCCTGGTGAGGCCACGTGATGACGATGCCATGACGACATGATGGGCACGTAACAATGCCCCCGACCTGGGGCTTCAGTCCCCCTTCGGGCGGCGGGCCGGTGGTTGCGGCACCCATAATCGACCGCATGCCGCATGTACTGCTCATCGAGGACGACGCGTCCGTGAGGGACGGAATGGAGCTCGTGCTGCGCCGCCACGGGTACGGCGTCGCCACGGCCGCCACCGGCGAGGAGGCGCTCGCGCTGCTCGACTCCTCCGACGGCGCGAAGGTCGAGCTGGCCGTCCTCGACCTGATGCTGCCCGGGATGGACGGGTTCGAGGTGTGCCGTCGTATCCGCGCCCGGACGACCACGCTTCCCGTGATCATGCTGACCGCGCGCGGGGACGACCACGACATCGTGACGGGCCTGGAGGCGGGCGCCGACGACTACGTGGTCAAGCCGGTCACCGCGCCCGTCCTGGAGGCCCGCATCCGGGCCGCGCTGCGGCGCGCGGAGCCGTCGGCGCCGTCCCGGGCGGCCGGCGCCGACCTCGCGGGCCTGGTGATCGACCGCGCCGGTCTCACCGTCACCAAGCGGGGCGTCGTGATCCCGCTGCCGCCCACCGAGCTGCGGCTGCTGCTCGAACTCTCCGCCTCCCCGGGCCGGGTCTTCAGCCGCGAGCAGCTCCTGGCTTCGGTCTGGGACCACACCTTCCTCGGTGACTCCCGGCTGGTGGACGCGGCGGTCGGCCGGCTGCGCGCGAAGCTGGAGGACGTACCGGCGAGGCCGCGGTACGTCCAGACCGTGCGGGGCTTCGGCTACCGCTTCGGCCCGCTGTGAGGCGCACGCGCGGCGCCGCCGGCGCGGCGAACGGCGCGGCGAACGGCGCGGCGAACGGCGCGGCGAACGGCGCGGCGAACGGCGGGGCCGGCGCCCACGCCCCGAGGCGGCGCTCCCGCAGGCTCGTCGGGGGGCTGCGGACCCGGCTCGTCGTCACGTTCGTCGTGGTCGCGCTGGTCAGCGCGGTGACCGCGACCGCGCTCGCCTACCGGGACGCGCGGACCGCCGTCCTCCGGCGCACCCAGGACGCCGCCGTGAACGACGTACGGACGCGGGTCACCGCGGTCGCCGCCGACTTCGACCTGCCGCCCGACCAGCGGTCGCTCGCCCGGTTCGCGGCGAAGGTCTCCGACGGCCTCGGCGCCCGGATCGTCGTCGCGCGCCACCAGGACCTCGCCGCGGTGTCCGACCCGCTCGCCGACACGCAGGGCCGGATCACCGCCGAGCTGCGGGCCGCCGTCCGGGCCGGGGACGGGGCCCGGTTCCAGCGGGTGACATGGCGGGACGAGCCGTACCTGGTGGTCGGCATGCCCGTGACGTACGCGGACGGCGACCGGCGGTTCTCCGGTCTGGAGGTCTTCGCGATCACCGACCTCCGGGCCGAGCGCGACGACACCGCCGCCCTGGTGGACTCCGTACGCGCCGGCATCCTGCCGGTGATGGTGCTGACCGCCGTCCTGGCGCTGCTCGCCGCCCGTACGGTCCTCCGCCCCGTACGACAGCTGGGACGGGTCACCAGGGAGCTCGCGAAGGGCGACCTCGGCAGCCGGGTCCCGGTCAAGGGGCACGACGAACTCGCCGATCTGGCACAGACGTTCAACGACACGGCGGACGCCCTCCAGGCCTCCGACGCGCGCCTGCGCGAACAGGAGGCGAAGGCGCGCCGCTTCGTCGCGGACGTCTCCCACGAACTGCGGACCCCCCTCGCGGCGATGACGATGGTGGCGACCGTGCTGGAGGAGGACGCCGACCAGCTGCCGCCGGACGCCGCGCGGGCGGCGCGCACGGTGGGCAGGGAGACGGCGCGGCTCTCGCGGCTCGTCGAGGACCTGATGGAGATCTCCCGCTTCGACGCGAAGGCGGTCCGGCTGAACGCGGCCGAGACCGATCTCGCCGACACGGTACGGGCCTGCCTGGCGTTGCGCGGCTGGACCGAGTGCGTGGAGGTCCGCCTCGAGGAGGTCCGCCTCGAGGAGGGCGTACGGGCGGTGGTCGACCGGCGCCGCGTCGACGTGATCGTGGCCAACCTGGTGGGCAACGCGCTGCGGCACGGAGCCCCGCCGGTCACCGTGACCCTCGGGACGGACGGCGCGACGGGGGAGTGGGTGACGGTGGAGGTCGCCGACCACGGCCCGGGCCTGCCGCCGGAGGCCCGGGAGCGGGTCTTCGACCGCTTCTACAAGGCGGACGCGGCGCGCACCCGGAGCGCATCCGACACCGACGGGCAGGGCAGCGGCCTCGGCACGGCGATCGCGCTGGAGAACGCGCGGCTGCACGGCGGCACCATCGACGTCGCCGAAGGGGCGGAAGGCGGCGCCGTGTTCACCCTGCGACTGCCCCTGCGGCACACTGGTGAGGACGCGGAGTGAGGGTACGGGCGGGAGCGCCGGCGCTTGTCCTGGGGATCGCCCTGGCAGGGTGTGGCGTGCAGCCGACCGGGGTGATCGGCGCGGGCGAGCCGGCGACCGGGCTGACGCGGGGGATCCGGCTGTACTACGCGTCGGACGGCGGATTGCGGGGCGTGCCGGTGCTCGACAGGGAGGTCGACAGCCTCGACTCGGTGGTGAAGCTGCTCATGAGCGGCCCGCCGCCCGCCGAACAGCGCGACGGCCTCACCAACCTCGTCCAGCTGGGCGGCTACACGGTGACCGGGCGGGGCGCCGGGGTCACGGTGCGCCTGGAGGACCCTTACGGGGCGACGGGCCGTGACCAGGGCACGGGGCAGCTGGTGTGCACACTGGCCCGCGCCCAGTCCGTCCTCGATCCGGGGGTGAGGACCGAGGACGTGGAGGTCACCCTGCGCCCGCCGGAGGCCCAGCCCCTCGGACCGTACCGGTGTCCCGAGTTCCTCAACGGCTAGGGCGCTTCCTTCAACGCTCGGTGGACGGCGTCGGTACGGGTGAGCGCGCGGGGACGACTTCGACTGTCGTCGGCGAACCGGCCCGGACCGCCCGCGGCCCGGGCACGCGGGTGCGTGTCCGGGCCGTGCGGGGTGGCGGAGGTCAGGCGGCGAGGGCCTGGTGCAGGACGTCGAGGCCGTCGCGGTAGATGCCCGCGAACAGTTCCTCGGCCTCGGCGTCGGTGACGCCCGCCGGGGTGAATCGGCCCGACCACTGGACCTCGGCGATGTCGTCCCGGCCGTCGACCGGGTGGACGCGGAGGGTGGAGACGTACCCGGTGACCGGGAACGGAGCCTGGAGGATCGTGTACGAATAGCGGCGCTCGGCCTCGTTGAAGTCCACGAGGCGCTCGACGATGACCTCGCCCTCGGGGTTCTTCAGGCGGCGGACCCGGCCGCCTTCGAGGGCGGTGCTCTCGGGGATGTAGGGGAGCCAGTCGGGAAGGGTGTCGAAGCCGCCGATCAGGTTCCAGACCTGCTGGGGGGAGGCGGGGACGGCGCGGGAGACGGACGTGGAAGCCATGATGGTGCTCCGTGGGGGAGGGCGTGGGACTCAGGCGTTGTTCGGGAGCGGGGCGGCCGGGCTGACCAGGCCGGCGGCGCGCAGGTCGGTCCAGAACGCGGCCGGAACGGTCTCGTTCAGGGCGGCGGTGTCCTCGGCGATGCGGCTGGGCCGAGTGGCGCCGGGGATGACGGCGGCGGCGGCCGGGTGGGCGAGGGAGAACTGGAGGGCGGCGGCCTTGATGGAGATGCCGTGCTTGTCCGCCAGGGCCTTCAGCTTGCCGACGCGCTCGACGATCACGGCGGGGGCCTGCTGGTACTCGAAGTGGGTGCCGCCGGCGAGGATGCCGGAGCTGTACGGGCCGCCGACGACCATGTCGACGTTCTGCTCCTGCGCCATGGGGAGCAGGCGGGTGAGGGCGTGCTCGTGGTCGAGGAGGGTGTAGCGGCCGGCGAGGAGGAAGCCGTCGGGCTGCGGCTCGTCGAGGGCGAGGGTCAGTTCGATGGGTTCGGTCTTGTTGACGCCGAGGCCCCACGCCTTGATGACGCCCTCGTCGCGGAGGCGGGACAGGACGCGGAAGGCGCCGGTGCGGGCCTCCTCGAACTTGGCGAGCCAGGCGTCGCCGTGGAAGTCCTGGGCGATGTCGTGGACCCAGACGATGTCGAGGCGGTCGGTGCGCAGGCGCCGCAGGCTGTCCTCGATGGAGCGCTCGGTGGCGTCGGCGGTCCACTCGTGGAGGATCTTGTTCGGGTTGCCGTGCTCGAACAGGCCGCCCTTCTCGCCGAAGTCCGGCACGTCGGTCTCGTGCTCGTCGAGGATCACCCGGCCGACCTTGGTGGACAGGACGTACTCCTCGCGGGGCTTGCCGGCGAGGACCTGGCCGAGCCGTTCCTCGGCGAGGCCGGCGCCGTAGAAGGGCGCGGTGTCGTAGAAGCGGATGCCGTGGTCCCAGGCGGCCTCGACGGTGGCGGCGGCCTCGTCGTCGGGGATGGCGCGGAACATGTTGCCGAGCGGGGCGGTGCCGAAGCCGAGGCGTCCGGGAAGGATGTTCTTGAGCGACATGCGAAGTGCCTTTGCGAGAGGTGGGGGAGGAGGGCCGGAAGGCCGCCGGTGCGCTCACATCTGCGTGCGAACCGCACCTGGCGAGGAGAACAATACTTGCAAGCGCCGACTAATGCAAACGCCTCATATGCGCGTCCGCCCTATGGGGTGCGTCCCTCCGCGCGTGACCCCGCGACGGCTCGGCGCGGACGTCGACCTCAGTACGGGCGGCGGAGGCGGCCGACCGGCCTCGGGAACCCGGGCCGGTCGGCCGCCCCCGGGGCGCGCGCGTGGATGGTTACGCCCCCTGGGACGGCCATCTCGGCGCTTCGGACGACCCGCGCGTCCTGGTGCCGCGTTCACCAGGGCATCGAGCTGCCCTTCCCGCGCCCGGACGACCGACCGCCGTCCCGGACAGGTCAGCGTGGTCGCTCGCACCGGGACCGCGTCCCGGTCGGCGGTCGGCTCGCGGACGAGCGGCCCCGCGATGTCCGGTCGGCGCTTGCCATCACGACCCCGGCGGCTTCATGGGAACCGAGGCGTTCCTTCGCGCTCCGCGGGGCGCCAGTGGGGGTGGGCGACGGGCGCGACCGCCGAGCGGCGGTCGTGGATCCCGTCCGCCCGGGGCGATTGGAACGCCGCTTGACCGGAGAGCCCCGGCATCTGACGCCGGCCCGCGGAGGCCCAGTCCTCAGGATCTCCGCGGGGTCGGCTCTGGTTCGGGCCGGGTCTGTTGAACTGGTCCGGTGCGGTCCGGTGCGCAGGTCGCGGTCCGGCCGGCGATCGCGGCCCTCTCGTCGCCGGTGAAGTCGAAGACGTCGAGGTTCTGCCGGATGCGCTCCGGGTTCACCGACTTGGGGATGATGATGTTGCCGAGCTGCAGGTGCCGGCGCAGGACCACCTGCGCCGGGGACGTGGCGCGCCGGCCCGCGATGGCCGTGACGGCCTCGTCCTTCAGGACGGCGCCCTGGGCGAGCGGACTCTACGCCTCGGCGGCGATGCCCAGTTCGGCGTGCGCGGCGCGCAGTTCCTTCTGCTGCAGGCCGGGGTGCAGTTCGACCTGGTTGACGGCCGGGGCGAGCTCGGCGCCGTCGATCAGCCGCTTCAGGTGGTCGGGCTGGAAGTTGGAGACGCCCGCGGTGCGGACCCGGCCGTCCGCGACGAGCTTCTCGATGCCCTTCCAGGTCTCCCTGTGGCAGGTCACGGGCTGGGGTGGGCCAGTGAATCGGGTACATGTCGACGTAGTCGAGGCCCAGCTTGGCCAGGCTGTCGTCGAAGGCGCGGCGGGCGGCGTCGTAGCCCTGGTCGGCGTTCCACAGCTTGGCCACCATGGCACCCGCCGGCATCCCCACCGTCACCCTGAACAACGGCGTCGAGACCCCCAGCTCGGCTTCGGCGTCTTCCAGGTTCCCGACGGCGGGACCACCGCCGCCGTCTCCTCCGCTCCCGAGGCCGGCTACCGGTCCATCGACGCTGCGGCGATCTACGGCAACGAGGCCGGCGTGGGCAAGGCTCTCGCGTCCTCCGGCATTACCCGTGAGCATCTGTTCATCACCCTGAGTCCGTCACGGAAGACGAACGTGTGGACCATGTCGGTGACCTCGTGGGTCTCGGTGCGGGCGCTCCACTGCAGGAACAGCACGTCGCCGACGAACCGGGGGGCAGGTGCCGTGCGGCGTCCGGGAGTTCGGCGAGCAGTGCGCCGATGCCCCGCTGCACTCCCTCGCGTCCCGCGAGGGTGCCCTCGGGGGGTGAGGAGCACGGCGTCCTCGGTGTGGTTCCGGCTGATCGGTTCGAGGCCGCCGGTGCCGAGCCGGTTGCCGTGGTCGGCGAAGACCCCCTGCGGGGTGCGGCTCATCGCCCCGCTCCGCGAGGGCGTCGACGGCCGCGGCGGCGAAGGAGTGGTCTTGCTCGAGGGTGCCGCCGTCGACGCCGATCGCGCCGACGAGGCGGTCGTCGAGGTGAACGGAGATGCCACCGGCGATGAGGAGGACCGGCCTGTCAAGGGCGGTGTCCGACGCCCTCGCCCGCTGTGCGGGCGCCGCCACCCGACGGAGCGCGCCCGGTAGGAGGGCCTGTTCCTGTTCGTGTGCCGCCCGTGCTCCACTGGCCGGCGCGGCGGCTCCGCCGATGTCTCCGGTGAGGGGCCGTGGCTCCTGAAGGAGGTCCGTCCCCGAGGGGGCCGCTCTGTACGGGGCCTCGCCGAGGCTGCCGAGGGCCGGCGACTCGCGCCCCTCGCCCGCGTGACCGAGGGGCGCGGGCGCACCGTCGGCGGTGTCCACCCCGTGCAGCGGGATCCGGCCTACCCCTGATCTGCCGGAGCCGATCCGGAAGGGTCAGTTGGCGAAGCCGCCCTTGGGTTCGATGATCTCCAGGTTGGTGCCGTCGGGGTCGTTGAAGTAGGCGACCCTCGTGCCGAGTGCCGCCTCCGGGGTGACCTCGCCCGCGACGAACGTGTAGTCGTCGCCCAGGAAGTCGTATCCGGCGTCCTTCATCCGCTGGTACACCGTGTCGAAGTCGTCGACCTTGAAGCAGAGGTGCATGGACCCGGGCCGGTTCGCCCTGCCGTTGGTGCGCTCGCCGACCGGGTCCTCGAACTGGATCAGGTCGATGCCGAGCCCGTCCATGTTGATCGTCGCGTACCTCAGCTTCGCGTTCGGCAGTCCCTGGGTGCGGCCGAAGGGTTCGCTGTCCATCGTTCCCCGCGCGACGGGTTCGCGTCCTGTCAGGGCCGAGTAGAACGCGATCGAGGCGTCCAGGTCGGACACCGAGATCCCTACGTGAGCGCCCCGCGTGAGGTGCATCGGCGTATCGGCGACAGTCATGGGAGTCCTCCCGGGTTCAGGTGGTTGCATCCCGGGCAATTCTTCCGAATCTGGCATGTTTCGCATCTCCCTGGCGGGCGGAACGGCGCCGGTGCGGCGCCCTGCCCGCGGTGCAAGCGAGCGTCAGCATGACATGAGTGCGATTCGGGTAGCGGCGCGAACGAGTGAGGAGCGGGCCGGCGGCTCGCGTGGGGAGCGCGCCGTGCTCGGCGCGGTGTGCAGAAGCTCCCTGTCCGGCGCGCCCCGTTCCGTGCCTGGTGTGACACCGGCCCGCGGTGGCCGTGCCGCGGCGCCGGACGTCCTTCACGTCCAGCGCCGCGGCCGGGCTCCGGAGGCCCTGTTGCGCGGCATCTCGGCCGTCGGCCGTTCAGGCGGTGGGGTCGCCTCCGGGCGCGAGGACGACCTTGCCGACGACGGTGCCGGACTCCGCGTGCCGCAGCGCGGCTGCCGCCTGGTGCAGGGGGTACACGCGGTCGATCTGCGCCTGGATGGTTCCGGCACGCAGCAGTTCGAACACCTCGGTCAGGTCGTCGCGCAGGGCGGCACGGTACGTGCCGGGATTGCGGGCCTTTCCTGCCCACAGGTTGAAGAAGTGGGCGCTGCGCCCGTTGGGCAGGGCGTTCCACAGCGCCAGCCGGGCCACGAGCCGGAGGACCGTGAGGGTGCCGTTTCCCGCCTGGTCGCGGGTCGAGGCGCTGCCGTAGGAGACGAGCGTGCCGCCGGGGGCGAGCATGCGCCAGGAGTCCTTGACGCCCTTGCCGCCGACGTGGTCGAAGACCGCCGCGACCCCGTGCGGGGCCAGCTCCCGTACCCGGGCGGGAACGTCGTCGCGGTAGTCGACGGGCAGTGCCCCCAGCGCGGCGACGGCTTCCTGGTTGCGGGCCGAGGCGGTGCCGATGACGCGCACGCCCCGGGTCCGGGCGAGCTGGACCAGTACGCTGCCGACGCCGCCGTTGGCTCCGTGGACGACGATGGTGTCACCCGGCCGGATGTGCGCCGTGCGGAAGAGCATTCGCCAGGCTGTCGCACCGTTCGTCACGAGCGTCTCGGCCTCCGCGGCGCCGACGCCTTCCGGTACGGGCACGAGGTCGGCGGCGTCCAGCAGCACATGGTCGGCCCAGCTGCCGGTCTTGGTGAGAGCGGCCACCCGCTGGCCCACGGCCGGGCCGGGCTGCCCGCCGTCGGCCGGCGCCCCCAGCTCCTCGACGATGCCGACGAGGTCGTAACCGGGGACGAAGGGGAACTCCGGCATGTCGTAGTACTTGCCGCGACGCATCTGCTGTTCGGCGAAGCTCACGCCACTGGCCTCGACGCGGATCAGGGCCTGGCCGGGGCCCGGCTGGGGGCGTTCCCGCAGGCGGACCTCAAGGCTCTCGGGCTCGCCGATGGCAGGGAGAACGATCTCGGTGATGTGCACAGGTGCTCCTCGATGAGGGGAGGGATCAGGAATAAGGACAAGTGAGGGAGTGGTCAATCACTCACTCTCTGGCCCGGAAGGATGGCCGCCGCTCGGGGCGAGCGGCAGCCGGGCGGCCTGCTGGAGGAGGGGAGCGGGTCGGGTCAGTAGTGGACGATGCCGGAGGTCAGCGTGCGGGTCCACGGAGCGTCCACGGAGGAAGCGTCCAGGGACACGATCAGGTGGCAGAGCATGCCGGCGGCGAAGAACTGCTGGACCTGCTCCTCGCTGCCGCCCGACGCGCCGCGGACGTACTCCACCGTGCGGGCGTACCCGGCGCGCACGGCCTCCCTGATCGCTGGTTCGGAAACGGCCGCCGCCTGGGCGTGCAACTGGACGAGAAGCAGATCGTTGTCGCTGATCAGGCGCGCGTAGGCGTCTCCCATGGAGTCGAGCACCGCCTGCGGCTCGCTGCCGGCGACCTCGGCCGCCCCCCGCTCCAGGGCGGCGCGCACCCGGGTGAAGCAGTGCGCGACGACCGCGGTGAACAGGGCTTCTTTGTTGGGGAAGAGGCGGTAGACGTACGCCTGCGAGATGCCGGCCGCCTTGGCGACCTCCGCGGTCGTCGTGCCGAAATAGCCGCGTGCGGCGAACGCCCCGATGGCGGTGCGCAGCACTGTTTCCCTGCGCTCCTCCGCGGTGGACAGTCGCCGGGGTTCCGTGTTCATGTGAGTACTCAATCACTCACCCATCTGCTCCGTCAAGCGCTGCCCGGCAGAAGCATGCCTGAACAGCAGCTTTGACGCTCAGGTTGGTGAGTGATTGACTACTCACATGGCAAGTCGGGTGGTGCTGCACCGCTCGGCCGTCCGTCTCTCCATGCCCCTTTCTCCGACACCAGCAGGAGACACTCGTGCTTTCCCTTGTTCACGCCGCCTCTGGACTCCTCGCCGCCGCCATCGGCGCCGTCCACGTCGCCCCCCAGCCGGTGACGATCGACGAAACGGCCCCGGTGATCACCCGCGACGCCATCGTCATCCACGCGCCGGCCCATCGCGTCTGGCGTCTCCAGACCGACGTGGAGGGATGGCCGACCTGGCAGCCGGGCGTCAGCTCCGTCGTCAAGAAGACGGAGGGCGCCCTGCGGCCGGGCTCCTCCTGGGTGTGGTCCACGGAGGGGCTGGAGAACATCACCTCGACCGTCCAGCAGGTCGAGCACGGACGTCGCATCGTGTGGGGAGGCCCGGCCGCGGGCATCACCGCCGTCCACGTCTGGACCTTCGAGCCCACCGAGGACGGAGTCGTCGTGCGCACGGAGGAGTCCTGGACCGGCGAGCCGGTCGACGCCCACACCGCGTACCTCCAGGAAGCCCTGGACGCGTCCCTCGACGACTGGCTCCACCACCTCAAGCACCGTGCCGAACAGGGAAGATGACACCGGGCCCTCGACCCGGTGTCCTGCCCGTCATGGCGAACCGCGACAAGCGGCTCGACGGATTTCGGTGCATCCGGGGACGGTGCGAGCGCCGAATGCCGTGCACGGACAGCAGCGAGGAGTAACCAGCACATGCGTCGCATCCCTGCCGCAGGACGAGTCTCCGCCGCGCCTCCGGCGACCGCCACCGTCGCGATGGGCTCGGAGGCACGGGGAGATCCGTCGCTCCCCCTCGGCGACGTCGGTCCTCGGGGGAGCGGCGGCTGGGGTATTGGTGGACTGCCCGGACACGCAGAACGGATCGCCCCCGCCGTTCCGCGGGTGACGACCGGGAACGTGTCCGCGCGACCGAGAGGAGACGGGGTTCATGCGGTGCGATGTGGTCATCATCGGAGCGGGGGCGGCCGGCCTGTCCCTGGCCTGGCGTCTCCTCGCCCCTCCGCCCGGCGCACCCGTTCCCGCCGTCGTCCTGCTCGACCCGCCCCCTGGCCCCCTCCGTCCGCCCCCGCGGACCTGGTGCTACTGGGAGAACGGCCCCGGACCGTACGACGCCTGGCTGACGTCGTCGTGGCGCAGGGTGAGACTGCACGAGGCCGGCGGGCGCTCCTTCCACCGCGACCTGGGCGGGCTGCGCTACAAGATGCTGACGTCCGAGTCGTTCTCCCGGGGACTGCGCCCGCTGCTCCGCGGGCTGCGCCGGATCGAGGCCACCGCCCACGGCGTCGACGACCGGCCCGACCTGGTCACCGTCACCTGCCGGTCCGCCGACGGTGCGGAGTTCCGCGTCCACGCGCGCTGGGCCTTCGACACCCGGCCCCCGGTCCCGGAGCCCGCGGCCCGCGTCCGTCTCGTCCAGCACTTCAAGGGATGGTTCCTGCGCACCGAACAACCCGCCTTCGCGCCGGACGCCGTCGACCTCATGGACTTCCGGACGCCGCAACCACCGCACGGCCTCTCCTTCGGCTACGTGCTGCCGCTCTCCCCGCACGAAGCCCTCGTCGAGTACACGGAGTTCGGCCGGCAGCCCCTGACCGACGGGGAGTACGACGCCGCCCTCCGCCACTACACGGGGTCCGTCCTCCGGCTGGGCCCCTTCGACGTGCGCGCCGTGGAGCGCGGGCGCATCTCGATGACCGATGCCCGCTTCCCCCGGCGGGCGGGCCTGAGCACCTTCCGGCTCGGCGGTGCCGGCGGAGCCGTGCGGCCCTCCACCGGATACGCCTTCGCCGCCATCCAGCGGCAGACGCGCGCCGTCGCCGCCCTCCTGCACGCGGGCCGGGAACCACTGCCTCCCCCCGCCCACCCCCGGCGCGCCCTCGCGATGGACGCCGTCCTCCTGCGCGGCATCGACACCGGAAGGATCTCCGGTCCCGGCGTCTTCACCCGTCTGTTCGCCGAGGTCCCCGTCGACACGCTCCTGCGGTTCCTCGACGGCGGGACGCGCCCGGCGGAGGAGTTCCGCATCGGCCTGCACACCCCCGTCCTCCCCATGCTCCGCACCACGGCGGAACTGCCCTTCCTCTCCCGCCGGCGCTGAACCGGTCCCCCTTCACGAGAGCGAGCCCACGCGATGCGCCCCACCCGCCACGCCCGTGCCCCACGCGGCCGCGACCGCAGAGCGGTCGTCGTGCCCGCCGCGCCGGGGCTCGGCCGGACGCCCGCCGGCCGACGTCCCACCTGCGCCGTCGTCGGCGGCGGGATCGCCGGGATCGCGGCGGCCACGATCCTCGCCGAACGCGGGGTCGACGTCACGCTCTACGAGCGGCAGCCCGTTCTCGGCGGCCGGCTGGCCGGCTGGCCGGACCGGCTGAAGGACGGTTCGGACGTGACGATGAGCCGCGGATTCCATGCCTTCTTCCGGCAGTACTACAACCTGCGCGGACTGCTGCGCAGGATCGACCCCTCCCTGGAGCGGCTGACCGGCCTGCCCGACTACCCCCTGCGGCACGGCTCCGGCCTCCAGGACAGTTTCGCGCGGGTGCCGCGCACACCGCCCTGGAGCGCCCTCGGTTTCGTGGCCCTCAGCCCGAGCTTCGGCTGGCGCGACCTCGCCCGGATGAACGCCCCCGCCGCGCTCCCCCTGCTCGACGTACGCGTCTCCGACGTCTACCGGCGGTACGACGACGTCAGCGCGCGGGACTTCCTCGACGACATCCGGTTCCCGCCCGCCGCCCAGCACCTCGCCTTCGAGGTCTTCTCCCGCAGCTTCTTCGCCGACCCCGGGGAACTGTCCGCCGCGGAGCTGGTGCTGATGTTCCACATCTACTTCCTCGGCTCGTCCGAGGGATTGCTCTTCGACGTGCCCAACGAGCCCTACCCGCAGGCCCTGTGGGACCCCCTCGCCTCCTACCTGCGCGGCCACGGGGTCCGCATCCTGACCGACACCGCCGTCCAGGAGATCGTCCCCGCGCGGGAAGGCGGGCACACGCTCCTCTCCACCGACGGCTCCCGGCACGCCGACGCCCTCGTGCTCGCGGCCGACACCACGGGGCTCCAGGGCATCGTCGCCGCGTCCCCGGCCCTCTGCGACGCACCCTGGCGCGCCCGGATCGGCGCGCTCCGCACCGCGCCGCCCTTCCTCGTGTCCCGTCTGTGGCTCGACCGTCCCGTGCGCCCGGAGCGCCCCGGCTTCCTCGGGACCAGCGGATACGGCCCGCTCGACAACATCAGCGTGCTCGACCGCTGGGAAGGCGAAGCCGCTCGCTGGGCCGCCCGCACCGGCGGCTCGGTCGTCGAACTGCACGCCTACGCGGTCGATCCGTCGACGGACCCCCGCGAGCTCTCCCGCGAACTGGTGGCGCGGCTGCACCGCGCCTGGCCGGAGACCCGTGCCGCGAACGTGGTCGACGAGCGGCACGAATTCCGCTCCGACTGCCCGCTCTTCGAGGTGGGCGGCCACCGGAACCGCCCCACCGTCCACACCTCCGACCCGACGGTCACCGTCGCCGGAGACCTCGTCCGCACCGAACACCCCGTGGCCCTCATGGAGCGGGCGGCCACCACGGGCTTCCTCGCGGCCAACGCCCATCTCCACCGGTGGGGCCTGCGCGGCCAGACGCTGTGGACCGTCCCCACCGCCGGGCGCTCCGCCGCACTGAGGCTCCTCGCCCGCGCGGCCTCCACCCCCTGACACGCGACGACCGCGCACGGCCCGGGCCGTGCCCTCGCGGGTGGTCGCCGTGCGCGCCGCGCCCGGCGACCACCGAGAAACCGGAGCCCGGCAACCGCCGAGGAAGCGCCCTAGCCCGGGAACCGGCCCGTGCTCCGGAGCCGCCAGCGGCGCTCCGCGTACGCCAGGTCGTCGCGCCACAGCCGTCCCGCCGCGGACCGCATCGCGGGCCGCAGCAGGGGCGCCAGGGCCCTGACCGCACCGAAGTACGGACGGTCGGACGTCGCCAGGACGGCCTCGACCACGGCCGTGCGCGGCCGGCCGGACCCGGCCGGGGTCAGCGGCGTGGCGTGCGTCTCGACCACCGAGCCGACGCCCTCGCCCTCCGTGATCCGCATGGTGACCGTACGGGGTTCCGGCGCCGTGAAGGCGGCCGTCACCGGCACCACGGCGCGGCCCACCACCTTGAACGACACCCGCACGACGAGGGCGTCGTCGGCTCCGGCGGCGTCGTCCGCCGGAGCCGACAGCACCTCCAGGTCGACGAAGGAGTACGGGTGGAGCCAGGCGCCGTGCCAGGGATCGAGCCGGTTGGCGACGACGTCCTCGGGTTCGCAGCCGCCGACGCCGGTGTAGACGGCGGCGATCGCCGCCCCGCCCGGCGGCCGGGGCGGCACCACCGGGCGCGCCGTCGGCTCCTCGCCCCCCACGCGATCCAGCCGCACCCACACGAGGACGCCGTCGTCGTGGACCGGCCACGGCTCCCAGCCCGCGAACGGGGAGCCGTCCAGAGCCAGACCGTGCCACCGGCAGATCAGCGTCCCGCACCGGACCACGCCGTCCTTCAGAGCGGCGCCGAGGTGCGGGCAGACACCGGAGCCCGCGCGCACCTCGCCCCCGGCGTCGCGCCAGAGGACCACCTCGGTGCCCGCCACGGTCCGGCCCGCGGGACGATCCGACCGGATGTCCGCGCTCGCCCCCACGACGTACCAGTTGCCCGACGGCCGGGACACCGCCCGCTTCAGCCCGGCGGCGATCGCCGCCGGACGCGCCTGCCGCCACGTGGACCGCTGGCTCTCCCAGCGCACCGCGTCGCGCCGGAAGCTCAGCGGCACGCGACCGCGGTCGCCGCGCCCGTGTCGTTCCGTCACCTCAGGTCCTCTCCGGCGCGTTCGCGCCCTCTCGGCCCCGGAGACCCCGCGCCCCCGGCGCACCCCCGCCCACGACGGGAGATCCGGTCCCCTGGCGGGCCCGCGCGGCCAAGGCCCTCATGAGGCCGGGCAGCGCGATCGACACCCGTCGGCGCGCGCCGACCACGGCCCGCCGGTGCACCACCGGATACCCCTCTCTCTCGATCACCGCGAGGATGTCCCGGTACAGGACGAACGCCGTGCGCACGCACGGCGCGGACACCGGATCCAGCAGATCGATCCCCGGCTCGGCGTCCCGGTAGACGTCACGGGTGAGCGACACGGCCGTCCGCAGCGCCTCCGTGATCCGGCGGTCGTGGAGTCCGGTCCGTCTGCTCCACCGCAACAGCTCCCCGTCGACCCCGGACGCCGCCAGCAGGTCGGCCGGCAGGTACACCCGGCCCCGGTCCAGGTCCTCCCCGACGTCGCGGAGGAAGTTCGTCAGCTGGAAGGCGATCCCCAGCGCCGCCGCGTAGGGTTCGGCTTCCTCCCTCGGCACGACGGTCCCGAGGACGGGCACCATCTGCAGCCCGATGACCGCGGCCGACCCGTGCATGTACGCGCGCAGCTCGGCGTAGGTCGCGTACTCCTTCACGTACAGGTCGCTGCGCATGGAGACGAGGAAGTCGTCGAAGTGCCCCGCGTGGATCCCGAGGCGCTCACGCGTGTGCGCCGCCGCGGTCACGGTGGGGTCCGCCACCTCCTGGCCGCGGAGCGCCCGGCGCCACTCGGCCTCCAGGACGTCCAGCGCCGCCGCGCGCTCCTCCGCCGACGCGGAGCCGTTCTCGTCCACGATGTCGTCCGCGCGCCGGGCGAAACCGTACAGGGCGTGGACCGCGCTCCTGCGGTCGAGCGGCAGCAGCCGCGTCGCGAGGAAGTACGTCCGCCCGTGCCGCGCGTTCAGCCGCCGGCACTCGGCGTAGGCGGCCCGCAGCGCGGGGTCGTGCGCCCCGGCCGCGTCCAGTTCACGAGAGGTCACGAGACCTCCCGCCGGCCGCCCGCGACGGCGGGCACCGCACGCCGCCGCGCTCCGGGTGCCGCTCCCGTGATGCGGTGGGCGGCCAGCCTCCCCGAGACCAGCACGGGCGGCACGCCGACGCCGGGCGTGGTGCCGCAGCCCGCGAGGACCACGTTCTCCGTGCCCCGCACCAGGTTGCGCGGGCGGAACGGCCCCGTCTGGGCGAAGGTGTGCGCGACCGAGAAGGGAGTGCCCGCGCTGTGCCCCACGGCCGCCCAGTCGGCCGGCGTCACCAGGCACTCGGCGTCGATCGCGTCGCCGAAGCCGTCCAGCCCGCGCCGCTCCAGCTCACGGACGAGGGAATCCCGGTACGCGGGGCCGAGCTCACCCCAGTGCAGGGCGCCCGGCCCGATGTCGGTGTTCGGACACGGCGCCAGCACATAGTGGAGGTGCCGGCCGGGCGGCGCCAGCGACGGGTCCGTGGCCGTGGGCCGGGTGACGAGGAGCGACGGATCCGTCATCAGCTCCCCGGTACGGGTCAGCTCGTCGAACGTGCGCGCCCACGCCCTCCCGAAGAGGAGCGTGTGATGGGCGAGGACCGGCCAGGTGCGGTCCGTCCCCGCGTGCAGGATCACGGCGCTGGGGGAGTGCCGCGTCCGTACCGCCCGCCGCGGCGCCCGCCCCAGGAGCCGGTAGGCGTGGGGCAGCTCTGTGGTCAGCACCACCGCGTCGCACGGGATCCGCCCGTGTTCCGTCAGCACGCCGGTCACCCGCGGCCCCGACCGTTCGAGCGCCTCGACCCGTTCCCCGAACCGGAGGCCGGCCCCGGCCCGCCGGGCGGCCTCGGCCATCGCCACCGGCACCGTGTGCATCCCGCCGCGGGGGAAGTACACGCCGGCGACGGTGTCCATGTACGCGATCACCGCGTACGCCGCCATCGCCCGCGACGGCGGCACGCCCGCGTACAGGGCCTGGAACGAGAAGACCCGCCGCAGGCGCTCGTCCTTCAGGAAGGACCCGATCGCGCGGTCCAGGCGTCCCAGCCCGCCCAGCGCCGCGAGCCGGGCCAGATCCGGATGGAGCAGCTGCGCCGGAGAATCGAAGTTCGCGCCGATGAACCGGTGCTCCTGCACGGCGTACAGCCGGGCCAGCCAGGAGCGCAGCCGGAGATAGCCGTCGGCCTCCCGGGCCCCGGCGAAGCGCTCCACCTCGGCCGCCATCGCCTCGGCCTCCGTATGGACGTCGACGCCGCTCCCGTCGTGGAACAGCGCCCGGTACGCCGGGTGGAGCGGTACGAGGTCGACCCGCTCGCGCAGCGAGTCCCCGACGGCCGCGAACGCCTCGTCGAGGAGGTCGGGCATCGTGAGGACGGTCGGCCCCGTGTCCACCCGGAACCCGCCGAGGTCCAGCCGCCCGGCCCGCCCGCCGGGCCCGGGGTCGCGCTCGACGACGGTCACCTTCCGTCCGGCGCCCAGCAGATGGAGCGCCGCCGACAGACCGGCGAACCCCGCGCCCACCACGACGACGTGATCCGTCGCCCCCGGAACCCTCTTCACCGCACCCCTCCCGTCACCGCGGCCGACGACCGGTGCGCCGCTTCCCTCAGGCCCGGTCCCCCCGCACCGGCACGCCGGGCCGAGGCGACCCCCGCCGGTGTCCGGCCGCAGGCGTCCAGGAGGAGCCGCTCCAGCCGCTCGGCGGGCCCGGCCACCAGATCGGTCCGCCGCAGGGCGTCGACGGCACGCGCGCACAGACCGTCCACCCGCGCGGTGACGTGCGCGCGGGCCCCGTGCCCGTCGAGCAGATCCCGTACGCGGCGCCGATCGGCGTCCGTCGCCGTGGGGGAGCCGACGACCGTGTCCAGCAGCCGGAGCCCCGCGGTGTCGCCGCGGCGGACGCACAGCGCCCGTCCCACGGCCATGAGGTACGTCGCCTTGCCCTCGCGCAGGTCCTCGCCGACCGGTTTTCCGGTACGCGCCGGGTCGCCGAAGACCCCTTGCAGGTCGTTCTCCAGCTGGAAGGCGATCCCGGCGCACAGGCCGGCCCGCCGCAGCGACCGGACGGTCCCCTCCCCGGCCCCCGCGAGCCGCGCCCCCAGGAGCAGCGGATGCACCGCCGAGTAGCACGCCGTCTTCAGGACCGCGGTCCGCAGGGCGAGCCCGGCCGAGCCCGCGCCGGTCACCTGCGCGTGCAGGTCCAGATACTGCCCCGCGACCATCTCCGTCCGCATCGCCCGCCACTGCGCGCCGAGCCCGGCCGAGTGCGGGGTCCTCAGCAGGGCCTCCGCGAACAGGTCGTCCGCCCAGGCCAGGGCCAGATCTCCGGCGAGCACGGCGGCCGACCTGCCGAAGCCCGCCACAGGGCCGGCGCGCCCCTCCGTCCCGTACTGGTGGTCGAGCGCCACATGGACGGCGGGCTCACCCCGGCGCGTCCCGGAATCGTCCATGACGTCGTCATGGATCAGCGCGCACGTCTGGACGAGCTCGACGGCCGCGGCGGCGCGCAGCGTGGCCGCGGCCTCGTCCTCCTCCCCGCCGACCGCGCGCATGGCCCACCACAGCAGGCCGGCCCTGCGGCGGTGGCCGCCGGCCGTGAAGGCGGCCACGCGCCGGGCGATGTCCGCGGCGAAGGTCCCGTCGATGGCCAGGGCTTCGTCGAGGCGTTGTCGGAAGAGGTCGTGGAGGAAACTGTCCAGCGCCGCGGTGACGTCGCGGTCGACGGTGTGCGGCTCGATCGTCTGCATGTGGATTCCCTTGCTGCCGGGCGTCTGGCAGGGCGGTGCGTGAGGGGCTTCGTTCCCTCAGTGCCCCGCGGATGCAGCGGTGTGGCAGGGATTGGGCCGTATGGTCCTGCTCGTGTCGCAGTCCTACGCCCTCAAGCCGTCCGCCGGCCCGCGCGCCGCCTCGGCCCGCGGCGTACGCACTCCTGCCGTCGATCCGCCCGACGCCCATCGGGGAGGACCGGGTGCCGCAGGCGCTTCGACAGGTACAGCTGCGGGGTGCCCCCGGTTGCACGGCTGCGTCACGGAGCGGAAGGACGGTCGAGTTCAGGGCGTCGGACAGGCAGCGGGGCCGGAAGCGGTGAGCGCCGTGAGGCCGCAGTACGTCGCCTCCGGGTAGTAGGCACCCATCGTCTCCGCCGTGCGGGCGGGGTCGCTGCCGGCCGGTACCCGCTGGATCGCTTCGGCGAAGCCGGGGGAGGCGAGCATGTTCCGCAGGATCAGCAGGTGTCTGGCCGTCGGCGTCTTCGCGGAGAGCGGCAGGAAGGTGACGCCCGGGATCCCCTCGATCGCCGCGCGCTGCTCCTCGGTGCCGATAACGTAGGTGTACGTGCCGTCGGTGGCGAGCCGGGTGTCGAAGTCGGCCCGGCACCCGGGCTCCACCGTGCCGTCGGGGCGCGGGTTGGCCACCACCTCGCCGGGACCGAACCACAGGTTGTTGCACATCGACCAGTACCTGACCTGGGCGTTCGGGTCGGGCCAGGGCTGCGCGCCGCGATGCGCGGTCGCGGTGGGGGCCTTGCCCCGGACCAGCAGGACCTGCCCGGCGGGCGGGGCGTCGAAGCCGGCGGCGACGTACGCGTTGTCGGGGAGGGGGTACAGACCGGAGCCCGGCAGCCTGGCGAAGAGCGGCCGCGCCGGGGAGGCGGCCGGGGCCGCCGCGGCCCCCCGCGTGGTGCCCGGGCCTGCCGGGGCGGGTGTCGCGGCGGCGTTCTGCGCGTCGGCGCAGGCCGCGACGCGGGTGCTCCGGCCGTCGCGGTGGAAGGTGACCTTCGGCAGCCGGACCTCTCCCTCGGGCAGGTAGACCCGGTAGATGACCGTGCCCGCGGCGCCCTCGGGGGCCTGTGCGGGCGAGAGCGGCAGGACGTTGGGCCGGCGGGTGGGTTCGTCCGTGACGGTGACCGTGTACTTTCCGCCGGCGCGGGAGGGTTCCTCGAAGGGGTTGTCGCTGCCCCGGTCGGGCGCGATCCCGTGGTCGGCCAGCACGGAGGCGGAGCCGTCGGGGCCCGTGAAGCTGTCGTGCCGGGCGTCGTACGACGTGAACGACGCGTAGCGGGCGTCCGGGTAGCGGCCTTCGAGCGTGATGGCGAGGCCGTCCTGCTTGGTGTAGTGCAGCAGCCAGTACTGGGTGTGGGTGTCGGGGTAGGCGACGTTCGAGGTGCGGTACCCCAGCGGCTGCCAGGCGCAGGCGGGGGTGGCCGGTTCCTGGGGACGGGCCTGCGCGGCGGCGCCGGGCGCGGTCGCCGACAGGGCGAGGGCGAGGGCGGCGGCAAGCAGAAGCGGTTTCCCGTACCTCATGAGTTCTTCCTTTCGTCGTGTCCTGGGGTGGGGTTCAGGCCGCATGCGGCCCCTCCGTGCCGCTGCCGCCGCCCAGCCACGCGGCGGAGGCGGCGAGCAGATGACGCACCCCGGCGGCGACGGCATGGCGGTCGGACGGCGCGTAGCGGGGCGAGTGGGGCATGACGGTGCCCGGGGGAAGCGCGCCGCGCTCCAGGGCGGCGACGGCCTCGTCGTCGAAGGTCTCCGGATCGGCGCCGCCGAAGTGGTACATGACGGACGGGCAGCCGGCCGCGGTCCCGAAGCGGCCGAAGTCCTCGCTGGCCGCCAGGGGAACGGGCAGCACACGGCCCAGGGCGCCCCCGTCGGTCAGGGCCCGCAGCGCGCGGTCGGTGGCCTCCGGGTCGTTGACCGTCGCCGGGAAGGAGTCGTAGGTCCGCACGTCCGGCATCCGTTCGGCGCCCTGGGCCGCCGCCTCGGCGGCGACGACCCGGCGCAGGTCGTCCAGTACGCCGTCGCGGGTCCGCTCGTCGAACGTCCGGAGGCTGCACAGGAGTTCGGCGGTGTGCGGGATGACGTTGGCGACCGTGCCCGAGTGCAGCGCGCCCACGGTGAGCAGCGGAGAGGGGGTCAGCGGGGCGAGCCGGGCCGACACCGTCTGGAGGCGCATGACCACGGCCGCCGCCATGACGAGCGGGTCGACCGCGAGGTGCGGGGCGGAGGCGTGCGCGCCCGCTCCGTACAGCGTGACGCGGACGCTGTCCGCGGCGGCCATGAGCACGCCCGGCCGGGTGATCACCAGGCCGGCGGGGAGCGGGCCCACGTGCTGGCCCAGGACCACCTCGGGGCGCGGGAGCCGGTCGAGGACGCCGTCGTCCAGCATGGCCTGTGCGCCGCGGCCCACCTCCTCGGCGGGCTGGAAGACGGCGACCACGGTGCCCCGCCAGGCGTCGGGACGGCCGGCGAGCTGCCGGCAGGCGCCCAGCAGGGCGGCCACGTGGACGTCGTGGCCGCAGGCGTGCATGAGACCCGGCGACGCGGAGGCATAGGGCAGGCCGGTCTCCTCGTGCACGGGCAGGGCGTCCATGTCCGCCCGGAGCCAGACCACCGGCCCCGCCCCGTTGCGCAGGACGGCCGCCACACCGGTGCCGCCGATCCCGGTCGTGACCTCCCAGCCGCCGATGCCGGCCAGTTCCTCGGCGACCACCGCGGCGGTGCGGTGCTCCTCGAAGGCGGGTTCCGGGTGGGCGTGCAGGTCGCGGTAGACCTGCTCCCAGTGGGGGAGGCGGGCCGTGAGGTCCTCGGTGAGGGAGTTCTCAGACGGAGGGGGGAGCTGTGGACGCATCGCTGTCGATCTCCTCTTTCGTCGTACGGTCGTGGACCGGAAGGGCGTGAAGGCGGGCCAGGAAGCTCTGCGAGGTCTGCGGGAGGCAGAGGACGGCCGTGATCGCGAGCAGGGGCCCGAGGAGCAGAGACCAGAAGGCGACGCGGTAGGAGAAGGCGTCGACGACGTGGCCGAAGAGGACCGGCGTCACGATCCCGGCGAACTGGCCGCCGAAGAGGATGACCCCGGCCGCCGCGCCCGTCAGCCCCGGCGGCAGACTGCGCAGGGGAACCGAGAAGCACGGCATGTAGCACAGGCCCATCGCCGCGCTGGTGAGCGTGGCCACGACCACGAACCAGGTCAGCGAGGAGGTGAGCGGGAGCACGACGATCAGTACGGCCGCCGCCGTCATGGCCGGCACGACGATGCGCCGCGGCCGGCCCTCGAACCGATCGGAGAGACGACCGCCGACGACGGCGGTGACCGCCGCGAGCAGCGTCGGCCCCAGCGCGACCAGTCCCGCGTCGGCCACCTCCAGGCCGCGTTCGTCCATCAGGTAGGAGGCGCTCCAGCTGTTGAGTCCCCAGACCACGATGTCGTACGCGAAGAACATCACCGCGAAACCCCAGATGACCGGGGACCTCAGCAGCGCCGACGGGCCGTGCCCGGTGCGCCGCAGGACGGGGCCCGTCTTCTCGGCGGGCAGGGGAGCGGGCATGAGGCGCCGGATCGCGACCACCACCACGAGCCCCAGGACCGAGACGGCGACGAACATCACCCGCCAGTCCCAGTGCGCCAGCAGCAACGCGCCGAGCACGGCGGCCAGCAGGCCGCCGATCGCGTTGGAGCTCTGGATCCAGCCGTTGGCCGTCAGGCGCTGCTCGGGGACGCTGCGGCGGCTGAGCGTGTCGATCGCGGCGGCCGGGAACAGGCCCTGGGCCACGCCGAACAGGCCGCGGAAGACCAGCAGGGCGGTGAACGACCAGGCGATCGCCGTGAGGCCGGTGAACAGCGACCACAGGACCAGCGCCACGCAGACCATCCGGACCCCGCCGAAGCGGTGGGCGAGGAAGCCGGCGGGGATCTGGGTGAGCGCGTAGGTGAGGAAGAACGCGGAGATGATCATGCCGCGTTCGCCGTGCGTCAGGTCGAACGTGTCCCCGATGAACGGGAGGGCCAGATTGATGACCTGTCGGTCGATGTAGTCGACGGCCCAGGCGACGAAGAGCAGGACGGCGGTCGTCCGGGTGGTTCTCAGCACAGGGGGGTCCTCCTGCCCGGCTGGATGACGCTTGGCGGACACCCTGCACCGCGCCCCGGTCGCCACCCCCGTATCGCCGGATTCCACTTCCCGGCGCGCATGCCCCGCCCGAATCCGCCGCCGCACGAGGACGGCCCGGCCATGACGACCCGAGGTCGAGTCAGGCGGTCGGCCCGTGATCCGCTACGACGGACCGGGGTCCAGCGGCCCTTCTGTTCCACCGGCGGCGCTGACAGGATGAGCACCGTGCTGCCCACCGCCGCCCCCGCTCCTCCCCGGCCACCGTCCCCCGAGGCGTCGTCTCCGGCTCTGGTCACCGAACTGAGCGAGATCGACCTGGCGCTGATCGAGGCACTCCAGCTGCAGCCCCGCGCCCCCTGGTCGCGGATCGCCGCGGTGATCGGGATCGACGCCACCACCACCGCCCGGCGGTGGCGACGGCTCACCGACAGCGGCGCCGCCTGGATGACCGCCTACCCCACCCACCACGCCACCGTGGTCGGCTACGTCGACCTCGCCTGCGAAGCAGCGGCGGTGGACCGGCTGGCGGAGCGACTGCGCCAGTGGGGACCGGTCTTCAGCCTGGAACGCACCACGGGGCCCCACCAGCTGTTCCTGTCGGTCGCCGCCCGTGACCTGCCCTCCCTCGACGACCTCGTCCACCGGCGGCTCGGCGCCATGGACGGCGTGCGCGCGGTGCGGCTGAGCGTGTGCACCGGGGTGCACCGGGACGGCAGCGGATGGCTGGTGCACACGCTCAACGAGCAGCAGCGCTCCGACCTGACGGGCGGCAGACGGCCCGCCCGGCCACGACCCGGCACCGGGCCCTACGAGAGCGACCGCAGGCTGCTGCGCGCCCTCGGCGTCGACGCGCGCAGCAGCCACGCCGAGCTGGCCCGGACCTGCGAGCTGAGCGAGACGACCGTGCGGCGTCGGCTGCGGCGGATGACCGACCACGGCGAGATCTACTTCCGCTGCGACCTCGCCCAGCACCTGGCCGGCTGGCCGGTCGTCGCCACCTTCCGGATCGCCGTGCCCGGGCCCGGCGTGGACGCCGTGGCCCGCTCCCTGGCGGCCCTGCCCGAGACCAGGGTGTGCGCCACCGTCACCGGGACCGACAACCTTCTCCTGTCGGTGTGGTTGCGCACACCCGCGGACTGCGCGGCACTGGAGGAGCGGATACTGCACCACCACCCGCGGCTCGCGGTGAACGCCCGCACCCTGACCCTGCGCACCGACAAGCGCATGGGCCGCCTGCTCGACCCCTGGGGCCGCGGCACCGCACACGTGGCCATCACCGCGGCCGCCCTGACACCGTGACCGCGACCCACCTGATGCGCACGCACGGAAGGATGAGCTGCGGCCCGACGTGAGCAAGCCGGTCCTCCAGAAGCAACGTCCACGCCACGGTGAGGGGACAGCCCCTCACCGTGCGCGAGGCCGTCAGCCGAGTTCGGCCGCGAGGAGGGCTGCCGTGGCGGCCACCAGCGGATGGTCGCCCACGGCGTCCTGCTCGTGCTTGGTCGTCAGGACGGCCAGCAGGACCGGAGTGCCGTCCGGCGTCCAGGCGATGCCGACGTCGTTGTTGCCGCCGTAGCTGCCGCCGCCGGTCTTGTCCGCGAGGATCCAGTCGGCCGGGAGGCCGGCCCGGAACCGTTCGAGGCTGGTCGTGTTGGCCAGCAGCCAGCCGGTGAGCCGCTCCCGGTCGGCGCCGGCCAGCGCGTCACCGAGCACCAGGCGGGCGTACGTGCCGCCGATGGCGCGCGGCGTGGTGGTGTCCGTCCGCCGCCACGGCTCCGCCGAGTTGAGCTCGGGCTCCCAGCGGTCCAGCCGGGTCCGGCCGTCGCCGATCGAGCGGCAGAATGCGGTGATGGCCGTCGGACCGCCCAGCTCGACGAGCAGCAGGTTCCCCGCGGTGTTGTCGCTGTGGCAGATGGTGGCGTCGCACAGCTCGGCGACGGTCATGCCGTTCGCGATGTTCGGGGCCGTTTCGGTGATGGGCGAGTAGCCGGACCGACCGACGTACGCCGCGGTGTAGTGGATGCGCTTCGCCAGGAACTCGCCGTCCCGGTCGAGATCGCGCAGCACCGCCGCCGCGGCGACCGTCTTGAACAGCGAGCACATCGGGAAGCGCTCGTCCGCCCGGTAGGCCACCGAGCGTCCGGTGCGCATGTTGCGGGCGTACACGCCCACGCGGGCGGCGTGGCGCTGCTCCAGCTCCCTCAGGCGCGCGGTGACGCCGTCCCGCCCGGCGGCGGCGTGGGCCGGCGCACCGAGGGGCAGAGCGGTGCCGAGGGCCGCGCCGAGGCCGAGGGCGAGCGCGGTACGACGGGAGGGGTGGGGTCCTGTGCTGGTCACGTGTGTTCCCTTCCACATGAGTGTCGGTCGGTCAGAGTCCGGACTGTCGCCGGCCGGTCCGGCGCCGGGTGGTTCCGTCGGGTGGACATGTCTCCTCCCTGGCCCACCCGCGTACAGGAACGCAGGGGTTCCTGTGCTCGGACCTCGTCTTGCATGGTCAGTCCGTGGCGGAGCGCGCTTTCTCGGCGGCTCCGTCGCGAAGAGTGCGTAAGGCCGTTCGGACATCGGCGTGTTCGGGGCAGAGGGCGATTTTGTCCGCATCGCCTTCACGCGCCCCGGGTTCGGCTAGGGCGTCCCGGCCGCGCGGAGGAAGCGGGCCGCGACAGGGCCGGCGTCGGCACCCCCGGAGCCGCCGTCCTCGAGCAGGACCGCGAAGGCGAGGTCTCCGCGGTAACCGATGAACCAGGCGTGGGTCCGGGGCGGGGTTTCCGTGCCGAACTCCGCGGTGCCGGTCTTCGCGCCCGGTTCGCCGGGGATCCCTCGCAGCGCGGCGCCCGATCCCTCGGTGACGACCGACCGCATCATCGTCCGCAGGCTGTCGGCGACACCCGGCTTCAGTGCCCGGGGCGCCGTCGCCCGCTGTTTCACCGCGGAGGGTACGAGGACGGGCTGGCGAAAGGTGCCGTCCTTGACCGTGGCGGCGACCGAGGCCATCACGAGAGGGCTCGCCTCCACGCGTCCCTGGCCGATCATCGCGGCGGCCTTGTCGTTGTCGCTGGTGTTCGCGGGCACCGAGCCGTCGAAGGTGACCGCTCCCACGTTCCATTCGACTCCGATGCCGAAGGCCGCCGCGGTGTCCTTGAGGGTCGTGGCGCCGAGCCGTCCTCGCTGGGCGATGAGGCCGGTGTTGCACGAGTGGGCGAAGTCGTCACCGAAGGTCGAGCCGGCAGGGAGCTTGAACAGGTCCTGGTTCTCGAAACGCTGCCCGGCGACCGTCTCGTACCGAGGGCACGGCATGGGGGAGTCGACGCTGAGCCCGGTCTCCAGCAGTGCGGCCGCGGTGACGACCTTGAAGTCGGAGCCGGGCGGGTAGCGGCCGATCAGTGAGCGGTTCTGCCCGGTGCGGGGGTTGTCGGCGGCGGCGAGTATCTCGCCGGTGCTGGGGCGTATGGCCACGAGAGCGGCGTTCTCGTCCACGTCGTCGAGCGCCCGCTCCGCGGCCTGCTGGACATCCCGGTCGAGGGTGGTCGTCACGTTCTGCCCCGGGCGGCCCTCGCCGCTGTGGAGCGTGGCCAGCACCCTGCCGGTGCTCGTGCCGACGATCGCGACGGTCTGGACGGGGCGGCCGCGGAGCCGGTCGTCGTAGCGGTACTCCAGGCCGCTGCTGCCGGGGCTGCCGACCAGGGCGGGGGCGAGTCCGTCGAGTGGCCGGCCGTCGGCGGCGAGGATGTCGCCGCGTCCGGAGCTGCCTTCGCGCAGGGCGAGCTTGCTGCCGTCGGTCAGACGCGGGTGCATCAGGGCGGAGCTCCACCGCACCCGCATCTCTCCCTCCTGCTCCACGACGGCGGCAGAGCTCTCGAACGACCACCGGCCGCCCTGGAGGTCGTACGTGGACCGGAAGCGGTACGTGCCCGTGGATCCCTCCGGGGCCTCGTGCTCGAAGGAGACGGGTACCGGGAGGTCCTTGCGGAGCTGTGCCAGCCGGGCCTGCGCAGCGGACGGTTCGGTGGTCAGACGGGCCGCCTGGCCGATGTCGCCGCTGGACCAGGCGGAGAAGAACGTCTCGAGAGCGGCAGTCCGCTCGTCGGGGACGTCCTCGCCCAGGAGGCGCCACGCGATGGTGGCACCTGCGGCCAGGCCCACCAGGGTCACCAGCAGGAGGAGCACGGGCCGGCGCGAACGGCGGCGCCTGCGGTGGGGATAGGGGTCGAAGTGATCGGGCATGGCGCCTACGACAGCAGCACTTCACGTCACCGGTCCAAGAGCACTATGCAGCAGACGCCCATAGCGATACGACTATGATCGCAGGTTGTGGACCTGATCAGGCACGTGCGCTACTTCGTCGCTGTTACAGAAGAGCGACACTTCGGCAGAGCGGCGGCGCGGCTCGGACTCGCCCAGCCGACGCTGTCGCAGCGCATCCAACGGCTGGAGAAGGAGCTGGGAGTCCGGCTCTTCGACCGGTCCGCGCGCGGCGTCGACCTGACGGAAGGGGGCCGCCTTCTCCTGGCGGAGGCCCGGCCCCTGCTCGAGCGCGCCGACGGCTTCCTGGCGGTCGCGGGCCGGGTGCGCAGCGGTACGGCGGGTGTGCTGCGCGCCGCGGTGCCGCAGGAACTGGGCAGCGCGGTGGTGGCCGCACTGGTCGGAGAGTTCGGCCGGCGGTCCCCCGGCGTGCGGCTCGACCTCTGCGAACTCTCGGCGGGAGACCAGCTCGACGAGCTGCTGGCGGAGACGCTCGACGCCGGCGTCCTGCGGCATCCCTGCGAGGTGGCGGGCCTGGGGCTGGGAGTGGTGATGTGCCGCCCGCTGGGCGTGCTGATGGCCGGTTCGACCGGTCATGGTCCTGTCGAACTCGCGGCCCTGAACGGCCGGGACCTCGTGCTCTTCCCTCCCGAGTTTGGACCGGCCGTGCATGCGGAGATACTGGGAACCTGCCGGCGGCACGGCTTCGAGCCGGGAGCGGTCATCGCGGGGCGGGACGCGGCGTTCCTGGACGGCATGGTCCTCTCCGGCACCGCTGTGACGTTCGCGCCGCGGGCTCGCGCCGTCCCACCGGGGGCGGTGTGGCGTCCTCTGGCCGGGGCGCCGCTGATGGAGCAGGTGTCCGCGGCGTGGTTGCGCGGACGCCGGGAGGACCCGGCGGTGCGCCTCTTCGCCGAGGTCCTGGAACGCGTACTTGCAGAGCGAGGAGACATGGTGCCTGTGGCGGAGACGGCGGTGGCACGGCGGCTTGCGCGGCCGCGCCCGGCGTACGACGGGTTCCCGGTGTGAGGGGCACATCCTCCGGCGGCGGGCCGGAACGCCGCATTCGAGGCGCCTTCGCAGACGCCCAGGTCACCGGCTGGCTGCACGCGATCGACATCGACAGCGGGGCCGAAGTGGCGGTCGGGGCCGACAGCCTCGTCAGCACGGCGAGCGTCCACAAACTGTGCCTCGCGGTCACGGTGCAGCGCCTCGCCGACGCGGGCCGGCTCGACCCGGCGGAACGGCTGGAGATCGCAGCCTCGGAACGGACCCCGGGCCTGACCGGCCTGTCCATGCTGCGGGACCCCGTCACCATGTCCCTGCGTGACCTGCTCGCCCTGGCCCTCACCGTCAGCGACAACGCGTCGGCGGATGTCCTGTTCGCACGGGTCGGTGTCGACGCGGTCAACACCGCCATGCGCGAACTCGGCCTGGACCACACCGTCGCCGTCCACACCACCCGCGAGCTGATCGAATCCATCACCGAGGACTGCGACGGCGACGAGTCACTGCTCCAACTCGACCCCGGCGTCCTGACACGTCTGCGCGTGCTCGACCCCCTGCGCACCAACCGCAGCACCCCACGCGAGATGACGAGCCTGCTGCGGGCGCTGTGGCGTGATGAGGCGTGCTCACCCGAACGAGCCGAGGAACTGCGCCGGATCCTGAACCTGCAGGTATGGCCCCACCGGCTCGCCTCAGGATTCCCCTTCGACGACGTACGCGTCGCCGGCAAGACCGGCACGCTGCCCACGCTGCGCGCCGAGGTGGGCGTCGTCGACTACCCGGACGGGGGACCGTACGCGGTGGCCGTCTTCACCCGCGCGATCCGGACCGCCGCACGGCAGCCCGCGGCGGACGCCGTCATCGGCACCAGCGCCCGCATCGCCGTAGACCACCTGCGCGCGCTGCGATCCCCGGCGTGAGCGACCGGAGAGCCGCCGGGCGTCTTCGTCCCGACACACCGCCTCAGTTCACGAGTGGTGCCAGGTCTTCCTGAACGTCTCCGGGGGGGGGGGGGGGCGGGGCGGGGCGGGGCGGGGGCGGGGCCGGTGCACGTGGCCGACTGCCGCTCCGACTCCAGCCGCCTGACCGGCAGGAACTCCCGGCTCCGCTCGGCGTGGGGCCGAGCGGAGCCGGGAGCGGGCAAGGTCCGGGACAGCCGCCGGGCCGACGCCTTCAGGGACCCGCGCGCGGCTTGTTCCGGATCATCGTTCAGGACCACCACCGCTGACCAGAAAGCCCTCTCTCAGTACCCCAAGCCGGCGTAGATGCTGACGCTCTTGCCGTTGTCCGTGGCTCCGACGCACAGGTCACGCCGATCGAGCAGCCAGCCGTTGGTACGGCAGCTCTCCCGCTGGAGACCCAGCTCGCGGATGATCTCCTGGCGGGACAGGCCGGCCTCACTGGTGACCGTCGCGACGCGCCAGCAGCCGCCGGACCCGCAGCTGACGTCTTCGTCGACCAGGCTGATGCCCGGCGGCAACGACGGGAGGGCCTTGGACGGCGGGGCCTCCGAACCATCGCTGATCAACAGCGCGTACAGGAGGCCGACCACGAGAGTGAGGGCGAACTGCACCCCCAGGAAGCCGATCGCCCCGTTGCGACGGGAGACCCATTGCGGCGAAGGCGAGCTCCCGCGCCGTCCCTCCCACCCCGCTCCGCAGGCGATGAGCAGAGGCGCGAGAGCCGTGAACACGAGATGGGCGTCGGGTCTGGGAGCGTCGAGCCAGCCCTGCTGGACACCGACCAGCAGACCGGCTCCGGCGAGCAGCAGGCCCCCGACCGCGCATCCGACGGAACGGGTGCGGGCGATCGCCATCCAGACGACGGCGGGCGCGACAGCGAAGAGTAACCCCAGGACGGTCAGCATGTACGGGGGGACGTGGGCCCCCGAGCGCCCGGTTCCACCCGGCCGGAGCGGCCTGCCAGCCGCCCCGGCCATGACGTCCAGACCCAGGCGCGGCCGGGCCGCATGAAGACCTGCCAAGCCCCCCTTGGGTGGGTTCTGTCGTCACGTGTCACGCCCACATCAGGAGACTCCCACCCAACGCAGCAGGGCTCTTAGCGTCGCGCTGGGAGCCCTGCTGCTGTTCCGGGACCGTCAGACCTGTCGGGTCCAGCAGGTCTGGCTGTCGGAAAGCCGTCTCGTGTCGGGAGCCGTCTGCAGCAGCGTGGTCGCCTCAGCCACGAACGCCTCACGGCTGGCAGAGGAGGTTTCCTGCGCCTGCCGGTACGTGTCGTACCGGCCGCGCCCGGAGTCCTCTTCCGAGGGGGGATGTACCGGGCGCCGATGCCCGTGGCGGTTTTCCGGCAGACCGGCGGTGCCGGGCGGGGTCCGACGGGACTGGTCTCCTGCCCGTTGCATGTAGGTGACGACCGCACGCCGCCGCCCAGCCGCGCAGCGCCCCGAACTCCGAAGAATCGCTGCCGCTTTTCGACGCACCACCAAACCCGGATGCACCCGTCGCGGTCATCCCGAATTTCCCGAAGAACCGACGCCAGGTCAAAACGCCTCAACCTCCTTACGCCACCGCCCGTTCCGAGCTGAGTTTCCGTCAGGGTGCTTGTCTCGAAGGGGTAACGAGGAGGGGGGCGGTGTGTGGGGGACTTGAGGGCATGGTGTGAGGTTTCCCAGGTCAGCACCCTTCGCATAGAGGATTGCGCACCACGTGAACCACTCCATATCCCGGTCCGGCGGCGCCTCGGCGCCGTCGGACCGGCGCTCGGGCGGGCGGCTCCGCGCCGTCGCCGCCCTGGCCGTCGCCGCTCTCACGGCTCAGACGGCCGTGGCCGCTCAGGCGGTCGCCGTGCCCGAGAGCACCCCAGCCACCGTCACGCCGGCCCTCGGTGCCGCCGAGGCACAGAACGCTTCCACCGCGCACCTGTTGGCGCGGCTCCAGAAGCGCGCGATCGAGATCCTCGACGAGCGCACCGACTCCACCAGCTCGTACGCGCTGCCGAACGGCAGCACGTCGGTGCGTTCGTACACCGGTCCCATCCGGGTCAAGGACGCGGCCGGCCGCTGGCAGACCATCGACACCTCGCTCGTGGACACGGGCACGGCCGTCAGGCCCAAGCGGGCCGCGGCCGACGTGACGCTCTCCGACGGCGGCTCCGGCGAGCCCCTGGTCGAGGTGGCCCGCGGCACGCAGTCGCTCGGCATCGGCTGGGCGGGCAAGCTGCCCGCGCCCGAGCTGAGCGGCTCGACCGCCACGTACAAGGGCGCCGTCGAGGGCGGCGACCTCGTCGTCACCGCCCTCAAGGAGGGCTTCTCGCACTCCGTCGTCCTCCATGAGAAGCCCAAGGGTCCGGTGGAGTACCGGATACCGGTCGAGGCGAGCGGCCTGACCCTGAAGGAGACCGCCGACAAGCGGCTGCGCTGGGACGACTCCCGGAACAAGGCGAAGGCCACCGCCCCCGCCCCGGTCATGTGGGACTCCTCCTACGACCGCGCCTCCGGCGACGCCCGGCACATCGCCGCCGTCGACGTCCAGGTCGAGAAGGGCGAGGACGGCGAGGGCCAGGTCCTGGTCCTCAAGCCGGACGCGACGTTCCTCGCGGACCCGAACCTCGTCTACCCGGTGACGATCGACCCGACCGACTCGCTGATGGGTCCGGTCACCGACACCTGGATCCAGTACGACGACTACCTGACCTCCCAGCGCGGCTCGACCGAGCTCAAGGCGGGTACGTACAACGGCGCCGAGAAGGCCCGTTCCTTCCTGCAGTTCAACGTGGACAAGTACAAGGGCAAGGTGATCACGGACACCGATCTGCGCCTGTACTCGTCCTACTCGTCCACCTGCACCACCACGAACTCGGGCAACGAGGTCCGCCGGATCACCGGCGCCTGGGACCCCTCGGCGATCTCCTGGTCCAACCAGCCGGCCACCACCACCGCGGGCGCCGTGGTGAACAAGGCCGCCAAGGGCTACAGCACGAGCTGCCCGGCCGGTCACGTGTCGTGGGACATCGACGCCATCGTCCAGGCCTGGGCCGACGGGCAGCCGAACCACGGCGTGCGGCTCGCCGCCGTGGACGAGACCGACGTGCTGACCTGGCGCCGTTACCACTCGGCCAACCAGACCGACGGCTCCCACAACGCCGCGTACGAGCCGTCCCTCACCGTCACGTACAACACCAAGCCGGGCGCCGCGACGCCGCTCTCCCCGCTGTCGGGCACGTCGACCAACGACACCACGCCGACTCTGACGGGCAAGGCCACCGACGCCGACGGCAACACCGTCCAGCTCACGTACGAGATCTGGACGCCGACCGGCACCGCCGCCGTGCAGACGGGCAAGTCGGCCTTCGTCGCCTCCGGCGCCAACGCGCCGTGGACGGCCGCGACCGCGCTGGCGCCCGGCAGCTACAAGTGGCGCGCCGCGGTCCACGACGGCACCAGCTGGAACGGCACCTGGTCCGCCTGGCAGACCTTCACGGTCGACACCGCCAAGCCGGCCGTCACCGCCGTTTCCTCGGCCGACTTCCCGGCCGGGCAGTGGTCCGGCACGCCGAACGCCGACGGCGACTTCACCGGCTCCTTCACCTTCACGCCGCCCACCGCGGACGTGAAGGATGTCCAGTACCGGCTCGACTCCGGCGCCTGGATCACCGCCGCCACCACGGGCGCGGCGGTCACCAGGTCCCTCGTGTTCAAGGCGGGCGCGCACACCCTGACCGCGCACACCCGTGACGCGGCGGGCAACGTGTCGGCCGACACTGTGTACTCCTTCTCCGCCGGCAAGGGCGCGGCCCTGGTCTCCCCGGCCGAGGGCGACCGCCCGGCCCGCCGGGTGACGCTGGCGTCCGAGGGCCGCACCACCTACACGAACGTGCGCTACCAGTACCGGCACGGCGAGGCCGACGCCTGGAAGGACGTGCCCGTCGCCGACGTGCGCCGTTCCCTCGACGGCGCCACGGTCGGCACCTGGCCGCTCGCCGTGACCGGCGGGAAGCCGGCGTCCCTGTACTGGAACATCACCGACACCCTGGCCAACGACGGCCCCGTGGACATCCGCGCGGTGTTCGGCGAGGGCACCACCACCGACGCCTCCCCGGAGGCCGAGGTCGTCGTCGACCGCAACGCGGGCGAGGCGCCGACCGCGCAGGTCGGCCCCGGGTCGGTGAACCTGCTGACCGGTGACTACAAGCTGAGCGCCAAGGACGTCCAGGCGTTCGACGTGGCGGTCAACCGCACCGCCTCCTCGCGCGCCAACCCCGACGACTCGGAGGGCCAGTCGGCCATCTTCGGCCCCGGCTGGGTCTCCTCCGTCAGCGCCGAGACCTCCGGCAGCGGCTACACGCAGCTGCGGAAGACGTCGGCGACCTCCGTGGAGATCGTCGACGCCGACGGCGGTTCCACCGCCTTCACCGCCAAGGCGGGCGGCGGCTGGGAGCCCGAGGCGGGGGCCGGCACGCTGACCCTGACCGGCTCGCTCACCGGTGACACCTTCACCCTGAAGGACACCGACGCGACGGTCACCGTCTTCGCGAAGGCGGGTACGGGCGCCACCACCTGGACGCTCGCGACCTCCGCCGCCGCCGTGGACGACTCGACGGTCGCCGTCGTCTCCGAGACCGTCACCCAGAACTCCGCGACGGTCGTCCGTCCGAAGTACCTCATCTCCCCCACCGAGGCCGTCCCGGCCGCGACCTGCCAGGCCGCGCCGTCCACCAAGGGCTGCCGGGTCATCGAGTTCGTCTACGCGACGGCCACCACGGCCACCGGCTGGTCGACGGCCGCCGACTTCGGCGACATCGCGGGCCAGGTCAAGGAGATCAAGCTGTGGGCCACCGACCCCGGTGCCGCCTCCGCCCGGGACGAGGTCCTCTCCCGCTACCGCTACGACAAGTCCGGGCGGCTGCGCCAGCAGTGGAACCCGCACTACTCGCAGGCCACGCAGGTCCAGTACTCGTACGACGCGGCCGGCCGTGTCTTCTGGATGATGCCGGGCACCGAGCAGCCGTGGAACTTCCACTACGGCAAGGCCGGTTCGTCCCTCACCGCCGGTGAGGGCATGCTCCTGAAGGTGACCCGCCCGACCCTGAAGCAGGGCACGGTCGACACCGCGGAGTCCACCGCGACCAGCACCGTCGTCTACGACGTCCCGCTGACCGGCGCGGCCGCGCCGCGCACGATGGACCGGGCCACGGTCGGCGCCTGGGCGCAGAACGAGGTCCCCACCGACGCGACGGCCGTCTTCCCCGCCGACTCCGTCCCGGCCTCCTCCACCGGAGCCGACCTCGCCGCGGGCGGCTACGGCCGCGCCTCGGTCACCTACATCGACGCCAACGGGCGCGAGACGAACACGGCCACACCCGGAGGCGGTCTGACCACCACCGAGTACGACGCCTTCGGCAACGAGGTGTCCTCGCTGTCCGCCGCCAACCGCAACCTCGCCCTCGGCACCGGTCCGGACGCGGCCGACCAGCTCTCCGCCCTCGGCATCGCGGGCCTGAGCACCGCCGAGCGGGCCGAGCGGCTCTCCGCCTCCACGGTGTACTCCGCCGACGGCCAGCGGGTGCTGCACTCCTACGGCCCCCTCCACCTGGTCTCCCTCGCGGGACCGGTCGCGGCATCCGGCGCCAACCCGGCCCTGCCGGCCGGCGCGCTCGTCCCCGCCCGCGAGCACACGGCCAACAAGCACGACGAGGGCCGTCCGGCCGACGCCGCCGTGTCCGGTCTGCCCACCTCCTCGGTCACGGGCGCCGCGATCGAGGGCTACCCCCAGGACGCCGACACCCGGACCACGGTCACCACCTACAACTGGGCCACCGGCGAGGACCTGCTCACCCGTGACGCCGACGGCAACCAGCTGAGCAACACCCGCTCCACGTACCGCGCGGACGGCAAGCTGGCCACCACCAGCCTCCCCGCCTCGAACGGCACCGACGCCGGCACCCTGACGTACACGTACTGGACCGCCGGCGGCACCGGAGCGTGCGCCGGACGCCCGGAATGGGCCGGCCTGCTGTGCCGGACCGAGCCCGCGGGCAAGGTCACGGGCGGCACGCCCGCCGACGCGCCCACCACCGCGTACACGTACAACCGCTGGGGCGGCGTGGCCACCACCACCCGCACCGCCAACGGCGCCACGCTGACCAGCACCGTCACCTACGACGACGCCGGCCGGCGCGCCCGGACGAGCTCGACCGGCGGTCCGGGCACGGCCGTGCCGGAGACCGTGTTCACCTATGACCCGGAGACCGGGAAGACGACGGGCCAGACGTCCGGCGGGAAGACGATCTCGTACCGGTACGACACGCTCGGCCGTCTCGTCTCGTACCAGGACGGGGCGGGGAACACCGCCACCACCGAGTACGACCTGCTGGACCGGCCGGTGAAGTCGGCCGACTCCACCGGGGCGAGCACCACCTACGGGTACGACCCCGCCGGCCGGCTGGCCACGCTCACCGACTCCGCGGCGGGCACCTTCACGGCCGGCTACGACGCCGACGGCCGGCTGGTCACCCAGGCGATGCCGGGCGGCTACCGGCTGAAGGTGACCACCGACCCGGCCGACCGGACGACGGCCCGCGAGTACACCGACGCCGCCGGCACCACCGTCCTCGCCGACATCGCCGAGCACCGCGTCAACGGCCGCATGGCCGGCCACAGCCAGACCGACGGCACCGGCGTCTCCACCGACCTCGTCTACGACGCGGCCGGACGGCTGACCGGCGCCACCGACACCTCCGCGGCGGGGTGCTTGGCCCGCACCTACGGCTTCGACGCCAACAGCAACCGGACGTCGAAGTCCACGACCCGGGACGACTGCGACGGGGCCACCGCGGACGCGGCCGTCACCACCGAGTCGTACACGTACGACAGCGCGGACCGGCTCACCGGCTCCGGCCGGACGTACGACGCCTTCGGCCGTGCCACCACCGACGGCACCGCCACGCTGGAGTACTTCACCGGCGACCTGCTGCGGTCGGAGACCGTCGGCACGCAGCGCCGCGTCTGGGACCTCGACGCCGCGAGCCGGCCCGCCGTGGCCACGACCTGGGCCCGGGGCCAGGACGGCGTGTGGAACGCCGCCGGAACCGTCACCCAGCACTTCGGCGACGACTCCTCGAACCCCGACTGGGCGGCGCACTCCGACGGCACGGTCACCCGTTTCGTCAACGACCTCACCGGCGGACTCGGCGCGATCACCGGCCCCGGCGGCGGCGTCGTGCTCCAGCTGGCCAACCTGCACGGGGACATCGCGGTCCAGCTCGACCTGACCACCCCCGCCGGCACGTCGGTCCAGCGCTACGACGAGTACGGGCTTCCGGCCGAGGACACCCGCGCGGCCCGCTACGGCTGGCTCGGCTCCACCCAGGTCTCCAGCGAGACCCTCAGCGGCCGGGTCCTGACCGGCGCACGCGTCTACGACCCCGCCACCGGCCGCTTCCTCCAGGCCGACCCGAAGTACGCGGGCGGCAAGAACGCCTACGTCTACTGCGGCGGCGACCCGGTCGGCTGCAGCGACACCAGCGGCCTCGCCGACTACTACCGCTACTACGACCTGGGCAGGACCGGCGCGTCGGACAAGTCCGTCTTCAAGTACTGGAAGAGCCACTTCAAGGCCGTCTTCCCGATCCCCGGCCGCCCGAACAAGATCACCCGGGAAGGACAGGACTTCACCCTCCGGCCCGTCGTGCTCGGCGTCTCGTGGTACTTCCCCGTGAACGTCAACAGCATCGGCAAGAGCTACCTCCAGCTCGGCGCCCGCTTCGGACACCCCGACTGGCCCGGCGGCTGGGTCGGCTTCGACCTCTACAAGAAGAAGGGCCGGATGAAGCTGGAGATCCGCGGTCACCTCGGCGGTGGCGCGGCAGTCCTCGGCCGGAGCTTCAACGAGGCGATGGCGAAGAAGTACTGGGACAAGCTGGGCAGCAACCTGCGGAAGGTCGTCCGCGACAAGTTCTGACCCGGACCGGCTCGGCCTGGAGAGACCCCCCACGGGACACGCCCGGGCCGACTCCGCGGGGCAGATCCCCGCACGGCTCGTCCACGGGTGAGACGCGCGGGGATCGCCCCGGGGTGAGCCCCCAGGTCGACATAACAATTGAACATGTTCAATAATGAGGGCCGGTGGGCCCGCGTCCCGAACACGGGGCGCGGGCCCACCGTGCATCCGGCACCCGCGAGGAGAACCCATGAACTCCGGCCCCACCCCGTCCACCGGCCCATCCACCGGCCGCAAGCGCCGCACCGGATGCGTCCTCGCGATCGGCTACACCGGCCTGGTCGCGGTCGCCGGACTCGTCCGCGCCTTCGCCGGAGCCCGGCCCGACGGCTTCCTCGACCTCCTGCACCTGTCGACCTTCCCCGGCTCGGTCCTGGTCACCGTCGGGCTCCTGTACCCGCTCGCGCTCCTCGACCCGGAGACCGACCCGGACCCGGACGCCACCGGCAACCCCTTCGCCTCCGCCGCCCTCGTCACCGCCGGCGCGGCCGTCAACGTCCTTCTGGTGTACGGCGCGGTCCGCCTGACCCGAAGCCTGCGCCGCCCCCACCACTGACCACCCCGGCCCCCCGGGCACACGCGCCGGCCGGACGTCGCGAGGACGCGCACCCCGGGAGGTGTCTTCAAATGATCACCGTTGGTGGATCGTGGTGGCGTGATACGTCGCCATGACTGTCCGATGCCGAGTGGGGAGTTCGTCCGCCCGCCTCGTCCGCGACGGGCGGGGCCGTCCGCTCGCCTGCGAGCAGGGCGGTGCCCTCGCGGACAGGGTGATCGGAGGAGGCATGGCAGCGGTCGGCGCCCACCGTGCTTGCCATACCGTCTGGGTCGACCAGACCAACTCCTCGTCGCCAGGGACCAGAGAGGGGCCTGAGAGGGGGCGGATCGCGGCGGCGGACGTATTCCGGGCCCCGCCCGACGTACTGGCGCAGGCGGGACACCCCGCGAACTGACCACGGGCGTGGCGCTCACCGAGTGATGGCGGTCCCATGACGTGTGAAGGGACACGGACCGCCTGTCCGAGACGCTGGGGATCTACCCTGGCACCGACGCACACTCGAACAACGACCCGCCCGACTTGACGAGTTGCGCGCCTGAGGCGTCCATCAGGTTCACGGACCGCTCACCATGGACCAGGCGAACGCCCGCAGAGGAAGTCCCGTCACGGCGGCGGTTCCGCCACGGCCGCGCGTTCGCCGCCCGCTTCTGCTCGCGCGGTGGAGCGGTCGACTACTACCGCACGATCGAGGTTCCGGTCGCCCGAGGCGCGTAGGACCGGCCCTCTGTACCGGTCCTACGCCTGTCCCGGCTGCCAGGCCTCCTCGACGCCGAAATGGGATGGCCGAGAGCCTCCTGACCGGTCATCCTGACCCGGAAACCGAGCCGACGTCATCGTGGCCCGTGAGAACGGCACGCATGGGTTCTACCGGACCGGCTGGGCGGTCGGAACCGACCTTGGACCTGCTGGAACGGCCGGCACTTCCCGGACTCCGCCAGGGGACGAGCCCGTGGCCCGGGGCTGGGTACCGCTCGACCTCGGCCGCAAGGCGCTTCTACCCTTCCCCCGGGAGGGCCCAGCACTGAGGCCGTCCCCGCGCGGCCGCGCTCAAGCTGATCCGAGCTGCTGGCCGGGTTCGGAATCCGCTGGTTGGACGACGGCTCGGCCGAACCGCGTCTGGCCGGGTACAAGGTCTGGGTACCCGGCCGGACACCGTTACAGGTACTGGCGGGTGATGAGCTCGATCAGGTGGCCGGCGGGGTCCTTGAAGTACACGCCGCGGCCGCCGTGCTCGTTGTTGATCTCGCGCGGGCGCCGCATCTGCGGATCGGCCCAGTGCTCGACGCCGCGATCACGCAGACGCGCGTAGGCTCGGTCGAACGCTGCGTCGTCCAGCAGGAACGCGTAGTGCTGCATCTGGATCTCCATCGGGGGCTCCGCGAACTGCAGCAGCACACCGTCGGGGAGCTGGATGTTCGTGAACGGGCCCCAGGACGGCGCTTCTGGGATCTCCAAGAGCTCGCGGTAGAAGCGAGCCGATTCGCGGCGGTCTTTCGCCGCGATGATGGTGTGGTTGAACGTGACTGTCATGAGGATGGCCTCGCTGTCGCTCGACACGGCGGAAATGGGGCTCAAGGTGCGCGAGCGCTGGAGGTCCGCGTGCCGAACGGGGGTGCCTGCTTAGCACCCGCCGAGCGATCAGCCGCCCACCGGGTGGCCAATCCGTGTATGGCGCAGTGCCGGTCCGGTGTTCACGACAACAACCCTACACGCGGGGCGCGGTGCGCATAGCCGGTTCCTCTCACCGGACGCCCAGGAGCAGGGCCCGTCCCGCCGCTGGGAAGAAGACCCCGGACGGCGGACGGCCTCCCGCGGCCGGCACTCCTGCACCGCCCTCGACAACCGTCGCCCCCGCCCGGCCCCCCGCGCCGACCTACTCGCTGCCTTCACCAGCTGACGCGCCTGCGATACCGGCCTCGGTACTGGTGGGCTCGCGCGCGTGACAGCCCTGGGGAGGATTCAGGGGTGTCAGAGGCATCCGGTTGGATGAGCACGTGACTGTCCATGACGTGGCCCGTCGGCTGCCTTCGACCGCTGACCTGCGGAACCTGTGCCGCTCACTGGCGATGCTCGACGCGATCCTGAGCCCGGACCGGGAAGGCCGATACCACTCCTTGAACTCCGTCTGGGCCGACGGCGAGGAGATGGCCTCGATGCGCAACGGGTCGGGAGACGAGTACTCCATCGTGTTCTCGGCAGCCGGAGCGTACGTCCGCGGCTTCGACCACGAAGCACCGATGAGCCCGTACGGCAACGATGGCGAGCCCTGGCCGGGAGTGATCGACGAGGTTCCGGAGGTCTTCAAGCCTTTCGTCGACGAGCCGGCGTTCAGCGACGAGGACGACGTCCCCGTCGTGACGGCCTGCCTGTGGCGGGAGGCGACGGATGATCGGTGGCGGCACGGAGTGATCGACTTCCCCACCGGGAGTTCCGACCCCGACGGGGCAACGGGCCTGTTCGAGCTCCTGGTCGACCGCTCGCCCGAAGCCTTCCGGCGCTTCGCCGAGGACTACTACGAGGTTCCCGTGGACCTGCAAGCGGTGCGTGACGTGTACGCCTTGCGACCACTGAGCCAGAAGCTCGTGTCATCGCTGAACGCGGAGGTCACTCTCGCAGACCTGGCCGAGGACATCACCGAGATCGGCTACCCGCAGGACTGATGGGTGGTTCCGCGCTTGCCGTGGCACAGGAGCGCGCGCTGGCAGCGCGGACCAGGCCGAGGCCGACGCCATCAAGGTCTATGCCGACGCCCCATGCGGCCGCCAGGCCGGCCATGACACCCCCGCCCGTGGTTCCTGCTCCCGGTGCGCGGGTCCGCGCCGGCGTCCTTCGGTCTCGACAGGCCCGCGTGTTGTTCGGAGTGCGGTGGCCCGAGGCGATGGTCACCGAGGCGGTCCCGCCCGAAGGCTTGGCCGTCAGCGTGCCCTCGACGGTATGGCAGGGTGGTGGGACGTGGGCCTCCGAGGCCCGTGGACATGAGAGAGGTATACCGTGAACGAGGCCGAACTCAGGGCGCTGTTTGACGAGATCGACAGGGACGGCGACGGACGGATCAACGTCGTCGAGTTGGCGGAGGGCTTCAAGGCCGAGGGCGCCCATGGGCACCTCGCGGAAGAGGTCAAGAAGGCCATGGCGGCCGACGCGAACCACGACGGGGTCCTCGACTTCGACGAGTTCCGCACCCTGCTGAAGTAGCGTCAGGCCGGACGACGCGGGCGCCTGGGTTCTGCTCCAGGCGCCCCGTGCGCTGGGTTCCCCGTGGCCACCGGCGCGTCGGGCAGGCCCTGAAGTCGCCCGGCACCCCTCCACCGCGGCGTCGACGGTCCGGGGGGCCGCGGCCCTACCACCAGCAGACCCGGACCCGTACTGCCGGTCAACTGTTCGCCGCCTTGACGTCCTGGCTGTGCGCGCCGTTTCACGAGACTCGCCATGGTCCTGGTCCCCGTCGAGCCAGCGGCCTCAGTCCACCGCCACCAGCAGCATCCGGTCCGCCTGCGGCAGGCACCACGGACGGCCGCCGCCCGGACCGCTCCGCCCCAGCCGCAAGCGCCATATCGTGGTGGACACCCTCGGCCTGCTCCTGGCCGTCCGCGTCACCGCGGCGAGCGTTTCCGACAACGTCGGCGGCTTGCACCTGATGCCCCACATCGCCGCCACCCGCCTGTGACCAAGGCATGGGCCGGCACCGGCTACCTTCGGCGGGCTCACGCACCACCGCCGGCTCGCCCGTGTCTACGAAGCTCACCCCCACCGCTCCGAAGCCATGATCCATATCGTCATGATCGACCTCATAAGCCGGAGACTCACCCGCGAATCCACTCCGAACTTGCGCGACACCTGATGCGCAACCTGGCCGCGCGCCGCGTCACTTCTGGGTGTGGGTGCTCTCGTGGGCGGCAGTCTCGTCCAGTGCATGTGGCACGACCACGATCTGTACGTCGTCCTCGTAAATGACCCTCCCCGGGTCTGCGGAACGCACAGCCCGACAGTCGACGCCGTGCGCGGACAGGATCTCCAGGTAACCGGAGACGCGAGCGAGGAGATGAATGGCAGACGGCTTGAACCATGCCGCCGCGCCGGGATTGATCTCATCGTCGTAGACGTGGGGGTCAACGGTCGAGGGGTCGGTGTACGCGGCGTCGTACCAACTGTTGTTACGGCGGCGGAAGTTCTCCTGCTCGTCCGAGAGCTTTCCCTCCCTCGCCAGATTATTGACGAGCCCGAAAACGCCGGTGAAGTGGCCTCGGCTGTTCCGGTGAGGCGATTGGAACCGTACGTACTGGACGGCTTCGCTGTCGCTATCGATCATCCCCATCAGTACATCCTGCCACTGCGCCTCTCATGGTCCAATAGCGTCCCGCATTGGGGGTGTAAACGCATAAGAAGGAATGAAACGCTCTTTGAGGTGCGCGTGTGCGGTCGGAACGACTGCCGTGGCTTGTCAGGTCGGTCGGTCTTCACCAGCGTCCATCCGCTCGTAAGCGATCCGCTGCCGGGATGGGGCCACAGGTTGCCCGCGCGGCGAGCGGCGCACTTTCCGGCTCCGCCGGCCGCCGTCGCGCTGTACCCGCTGGTGTTGCCGATCGGCAGATGGACAACCTCGCTCGCGCCGACCGCTCCAGGGCTACCTGAAGTCGGGCAGCCGACCCACGCGGAGGACTTCCACGATCCCGAACCGCCCGCCGCGCTCCCGACGAATCCAAGTGGACGATCGCCGCATCGTCGCTCGGGAAGGTCGTCAGTGTGTCACCTGTGGGTGGTGTAGAAGGATGCGTCCAAGCAGGGCACGGCCGATTGGTGCCGGTCCGGTCATGGGGATGCCGGCCGTGCCGTGTGCCGCGTACCGTGTGCCGTGTGCCGTGTGCCGTGTGCCGTGTGCCGTGTGCCGTGTGCCGTGTGCCGCGTGCCGCGTGCCGCGTGCCGCGTGCCCCGCGCCCGGCGCGTCACGTCCCGGGCGCAGAGCTCGGGGCGTACGCGTCGGCGAGCCGGGCAGGTCCACGGCAGGTCCGGGCGTAGACCGTCGAGAGCCGTGGAACGCGGCTTCCGACCGGATGGTGCGGCCGTTCGCCAGTTCGCCCGCGGGCCCGTCTCGCCGCTCGCCCGGGCGCCCGCTCGCTGCTCCAGGACCCGGTCGAGGCGGACGTCCCTCACGTGCGCCACCGGGGGCATGAACCCGCGTGTTCCCGCAAGGACTTCTGCGGGCGACGCGCGCTCGCCCGGGCGGTACGCGTCGCGATCCACGGCTGTGGGCGGAGCGACGAGGGGACCGAGGAGACTCTCCTGCCTGCCTCCGGTCCGAAGTCATCCCGGGATGGTGGGCCGACGTCGGACGGGGGCGGTCCTCGCCGGGCGTTGTTTGTTAGGAAGTTTTACTGACACTCACTTCCTGCGGCAGTATGCCGCGTACCTGACAATCTCACTCGAGGGGTGACGCATGAAGCACCGCCGCGCGCTGCCGGTCCTGCTGGCCGCGCTCCTGCTGGCCTTGCTCGGGCCGCTGCTCTCCTCAGGGCCCGCCGGAGCCGCGCCCGTCTGGACGCTCCGATGGTCTCCCGCTCCGGGAGTCCAGGGTCTCGACGCCTTCGAGACCATCGAGGACGACCGGGCGGACTCGCACCCCGCGGGCGGGCCGCACATCAAGGTCGCCGGCGACGCCTATCGATTCGACATGCATGTGGTCGACCGGGACACGTCAACCGACCGGCAGCGGCACGAGGTCACCGGCAACCGGACCTCGTCCTCCGCCTACCTCCAGTGGAAGCTCGGCGAGACCTGGCGGGTGACGTACTCGATGTACATCCCCACCTCGCTGGTGGCCACCACGAGCTTCACCCACATCATGCAGACCAAGCAGCCCGGCACCGGCAGCTCCCCGATCACGGTGACCTCGCTGCGCCGGGTGAACGGCGTGCAGACCATCGAGCACAAGGTGATCGCCGGGGACGTCCTGGTCGGCAGGACCAACCTGGAGCCCCTCCAGAACAAGTGGATCGACATCGAGTACGAGATCAAGATCGGCGATGGCGCGGCCGGCTCGGTGCGATGGGTGGTCAAGAACGGCGCCACCACCGTCGTCGACGCGACCAAGACCGGAGTCGACACCTTCCTCGCCGACCGGGTCCGACCCAAGTGGGGCATCTACCGCTCACTCGGCGACACCTCCAACTCCCTGCGCGACACCTACCTGCTGCTCCGCAACATGCGCGCCTACCAGCTCACCGGCGGCACCCCCGGCCCCGACACCCAGCCGCCGACCGTCCCAGTCGGACTGCGGGCGACCGGCACCACAGCCGACAGCGCCTCGCTGGCCTGGAACGCGGCCACCGACGACGTCGGCGTGACCGGTTACGAGGTCTACCGCGGCACCACCCTCACCGCCACCGTCTCCGGCACGACCTACACCGACACCGGCCTCGCCGCCGCCACCCCGTACAGCTACACCGTCAGGGCGAGGGACGCCGCCGGCAACCGCTCGGCCGCGTCCACACCCCTCACCGTCACCACCGCCCAGGCGCCCGGCACCGTGACCCTGCTCTCCCAGGGCCGGCCGACCACGGCCTCCTCCACCGAGGGCCCAGGCTTCGAGCCCGCTCTTGCCGTCGACGGCCAGAGCGCCACCCGCTGGGCCTCCGCCGAAGGCTCCGATCCCCAATGGATCCGCGTCGACCTCGGCGCCGCCGCCGCGCTGTCACGGGTCCGCCTCGACTGGGAGGCCGCGTACGCCTCCGCCTACCGGATCCAGTCCTCCGCCGACGGCGCCACCTGGACCGACCTCGCCACCGTCACGGGAGGCGACGGCGGCACCGACGACATCGCGGTGACGGGCGACGCGCGCTATGTCCGCGTCTACGGCACTCAGCGGGCCACTCCGTACGGCTACTCGCTCTACGAGCTGAAGGTCTACGGCACCACCGGCTCCCCGAGCCCGACGCCGGCCCCGACGCAGACGCCATCTCCGACACCGACCCCGACTTCGTCCAGCAGTTGGCAGGCAGGTGTCGCCTACGCCGTGGGAGACCAGGTCACCTACAACGGGAACGGCTACCGCTGCCTGCAGGCCCACACCTCGCAGCAGGGCTGGGAGCCTTCCACAAGCCCCGCGCTGTGGGAACGGTCCTCGCGACCCTCCGCGTGAACCGGATCCGTGCGGGCCGGTGGCGCCCCGGATTCCGGCCGGTGCACCGCGCTGTGCCCGCTATGGCCGACGGCGGCACCGCTGTCCTCCTCATCAGAGAAGGACAGCGGTGCCGCGGCCTCCAATGAGCGCGTCATCCGGTTCGTTCGCCGAACCGGTCAGGCCGCGTGGCGGCCCGGTCCGGGCCGTCAGCGCTGTCCTCGTCGACATCACCGACGACACCGTCGCCCGGTCCCTGGCGGCGGCTGCCGGTGAGGAGGCCCGCCACCGGCGCGCCGGGCCGAGGCGCTCGGCGAGGTCGCCGAGTCCCTCCGCGTGGCCGTTCTGCCCCGTTCCCCGGGCGGGCTCGCCTCCTCCGGCATCGACACCGCTGTTGTCCACCGTCCCGACTCCACCGGTTCCGGGGCGGGCGGTGACTGGCCAAGGCCCGCAGACTCCTCGGCGGGCGGCTCCTGCCCGCCCTCGGTGACGCCCGAGGCCACGGCCTGGAGGCCGTCACCTTCATGGCCAAGCTCCGGTACGCCCTGGCCGGCCTCCACCGACGTTCCCGTCGAACAACTCCCCACTGGCTCGACCATATGGCCTGCGGCGACGGCATCGAGTCCTCAGCCACCGCCGTCATCGCCCGCTACCACGCCGAGCGCGAGGTATTCCGCCGGAACTGCGCGGCCGCCCCTCCCGGTACCCCTCCGAGACGGCCGCGCCTCACTCCTTCCTCCGCTTCCCGGAGGCCCCGGACTCATCCTCGGCGTCCTCCCCGACCAGCCCTGCGCCGCCGCGGAGACGCCACTGGCGAAGGGCGACACCGTCCTGCTCCACTCCGACGGCCTGACCGAACGGTGGGACTCCGACCCCGACGCCGCCCGGCTCCTCGACGTCGGGGAGACGCCACACCCCACGCATCACGCCGTGCTGGCGTCAGCCTCTTCGAGTGGGCCGGGCGGGAGGATCTGCTCAGGACGCCCATGCTCCGGGACCTGTGACTGGCTGACACATCGTTGGTTCGACCAGCACCGCCAGAATGCCTCGATCCGGGTTGGTGAGCAGGTGGTAACGGCCGACGCCCCTCGTGGATCACGTCCTGCTCCTGCTCTCCCTCAGCAGGCTCATCCCGTCGGCGTGCCCTTGCGGAGGGCATGGTCGGCTCCGCCCAGGGGCAGGGCTGCTCGCCGATGAGGTCGTGTCCGGCCGATCAGGGTCCCCGTTGTCGAGGCATGGCGGGATCTGCACCTCGGCGTGGTTGCCCCGTCGACCGAAGCGCCGCCGCCCGCGGGACTGCGGCGAACCTGTCCCGGAGGTCTCGCGACGTGAAGGCGCTTCCGGGCTTCACCGCGAGCGACGAGATCGGTGGATGTCTTTCTTCCGACGTGTGTCGGGGTTGCCGACAAGGTCCGCGTGGTGATTGTTTCGGCCGAACGAGAAGGAGAGCCCGCAACCCCTTGGAGGCTGACGTGGCTGGTGACCGGATGGGGCTGGAGCAGGTGCTGGCGGCTGCCGAGGCCGCTGCTCCGGTGAACTCGCTGGACGTGGTGGCGCGCAATCTACGACAGCGATTCGGCGCCCGGTATGTGTCGTTCCTGTTCGTCGACGTCGTCGGCCGACGCCTGCTGCGGGTCCACGACACCGCCACTCAGCAGCAGGAGAACCGCGCCGAGCAGGTTCCCCTGGCCGGCAGCGGCGTCTACGACGAGGTCCTGCGCAGCCAGCGCCTGCTCCGGGCACCGGACGGCCCGGGAGGGCAGCGGGTCCTCGCCCCGGTCACCAACCGCGGCGACGCCATCGGCGTCCTGGAACTCTTCCTCGCCGACGCCACTCAGGACGTGCTGGAGCAGATCCAGGAGGCAGCGCACGCGCTGGCGTACGTCATCGTCACCGACCGGCGCTTCACCGACCTCTACCACTGGGGCAACCGCATTACGGACGTGAGCCTGTCCGCCGAGATCCAGCGCCAGCTCCTCCCCATCGCCTCCGCCTGCGAAGCTCCCCAGTTCACCCTCGCCGGTGCCCTGGTCCCCGCTTCGGACATCGCCGGCGACACATACGACTACAGTCTCGACGCCCACACCCTGCACCTGTCGATCACCGACGCGATGGGCCACGACGTCAGCGCATCTTTGATGGCCACCCTCCTGGTCAACGCTTCCCGCGGCGCCCGCCGCGCCGGCGAAGACCTCGCCGAACAGGCCCGCCAAGTCCACCGGGCGCTCCTCGACCACGGCCGGGACACCATCGCCACCGGCCAGCTCCTGCGCATCGCCCTCGACGGCACCGGCGCCCAGCTCGTCAACGCCGGCCACCCCTGGCCGCTGCGGTTGCGGGACGGCGCAGTCAGCGAACTGAGCCTGACCGTGAACCTGCCCTTCGGCGTCGTCATCCAAGACGCCTACCAGGTCCAACCCCTCGACCTGCGACCCGGTGACCGCCTGCTGCTCCACACGGACGGCATGCAGGAACGGGACGCCCAAAGCGTGGACCTGCCGGACCTCCTGCGCAAGACCGCCGCCGACCATCCCCGCGAAGTGGTGCGCACTCTGGTCAGCTCGGTCAGCGATGCCTATGACGGCCGTCCGCCCCGGGACGACGCCACTGTCCTGTGCCTGGACTGGCACGGTCCCACCCCGGCCCGCAGCACCATGAGCCTGTAGCCATGCCGGCCGGGCTTGTGCCCGTCGTTGGACAACCCACCGACCTGCCTCACCGCTCAGGCCGGGGCACGCCGGGAACCGGCAGGCTGGAGGCGTGAGCTCCTGGTGGGCGGTCCGAGTTCGCGTGGACGGGGTGCGGAGCCGTTGACCTGGGCCACGCGTTCCCGGTGGGTGGCTCGGGCGGCTCGAAGGCCCTCGCTGCGTTCGGCGAGGCGGGTCGGGGTGGTGGCGACGGAGAGCCAGTGCACCCGGTGCGGTCGTGGACGGCCGTGGACCTGGTGCGGAGCGTGCTTCGCAGGAGACCGCAGCCGGCTGTCGGGAAGGGGGCGGAGGGGGCGCTCAGGTCGCGGTCGGTGGCCACGGCGAGGAGGAGTTCGCCGCGGCGCACGGACCGTTCGGTGTCGACTTCGGCTCGGGAGCGGGAGTCCCCCACCTGCCTACCGTCGCAGCGGAAACCGTTGCAGAACTAGGCAACGGCTGTAGGCGATCATCACCGATGCCGAGGCGGCCGGCCGCGTGAGAACTTCGGTTCAGCGGCGGAAAGCGAGCGCCGTGACCGATACGGACACCGGAGAGACTTCATGGCAGCCACCAACGGCATCACCTACACCGGCCTCGACGCCCTGCTCACCCCCGAGAGGTCGGTGCTGCTGCTGATCGACCACCAGGGTGCCCAGTTCGCGGGAATGGGCAGCGCGGACACCAACCTGGTGGTCAACAATGTCACCGCCCTGGCGAAGGGCGCCAAGCTGTTCGACGTGCCGACCATCCTGACCACCGTGGTGCAGGACCGCGGCGGTCGCATCATCGGCCAGTTGCAGGACGTCTTCCCCGACCAGGAGTCGATCGACCGTACCGCGATCAACACCTGGGAAGACCAGCGCGTCGTGGACGCCGTCGCCGCGACCGGTCGCAAGGACCTCGTCATGGCCGGCCTGTGGACAGACATCTGCCTGGCCTGGCCCGCCGTCCACGCCATCGCCGACGGCTACCGGGTCTTCGCCGTGACGGACGCCTCGGGCGCCACGACGACAGAGGCCCACGAGCGCGGCGTACAGCGCATGATCCAGGCCGGTGTCGTCCCCACCTGCGCCGGCACCGTCATATCGGAGTGGCAGCGGGACTGGGCCCGTGAGAAGACGGTCCCGGGCATCACCGACATCATGCTCCAGCACGGTGGCAGCTTCGGCACGAGCCTCGCCTGGGAACTCCAGCTCCTCGGACTCGACCAGGCGTGACACCGGCTCCCCCCCCCCGGGGCCCGGGGAGCGGCTTCCTCCGTCGGTCCATCGGTCCACACGACGCCCGGACATGAGGACGGGCCGGCCTGCGGCGGTGACCTGGCGTCCCGCCGCCGGTCCGGTCCGGTCGCGCCCGACCACGACCCCGCTCGCCCGGGGCCCGGAAGCCGCACCCTGTTTTCCCTCTTCACCCCCACGTCCCCCCTCTTCATCCCCACGATCGAGCAGGAGTTCGTCATGACTCCCGAGAGCAGCGCCGGACCACCGCCCCCGTTCGACCCGGAACTGGCCGAAGCGCTCGGGCCTCTTTTCGCGATCATGCCGCCCACGGTCCTGCCCGGCATGATCCCGGCCCTACGACGGTCCCTTGCCTCGACCAGACCGTCCGACGAGGACCTGCGCCGTGGCGGTGCCGTCGAGTTCGAGGAGCGCACCGTGCCCGGTCCGGCCGGTGCGCCTGGTGTCCCGCTGCTGATCTGCCGCCCGGCCGGGGCAACGGTCCCGCTGCCGGCGGTCTACTTCACCCACGGCGGTGGGATGGTCCTCGGCGACAACCGCACCCTCCTGGCCGAGATGCTGGACTGGGTGGAGGACCTGCGCCTGGTCCTCGTCTCGGTCGAGTACCGGCTGGCGCCTGAACACCGTTACCCCGCGGCACTGGAGGACGTCCACGCGGGCTTGCTGTGGACCATCCGGCACGCCCGTGCAATGGGAATCGACCCCGGCCGGCTCGTGGTCGCCGGTGCCAGCGCGGGTGGCGGGCTCACCGCCGCCCTGTCCCTTCTCCTGCGCGACCGAGGCGACCCGCAGCCGGCGGGACAACTACTCGTCTGCCCCATGCTCGACGACCGCGACGACACCCCGTCAGGCCGCCAGATGGCCGGCAAAGGAGTGTGGGACCGCACATCGAACAACACCGGCTGGGGCGCTCTGCTCGGGGACCTGCGCGGCGGTCCCGACGTCCCCCCGTACGCGGCGCCGGCGCGGGCGGCGGATCTGTCCGGGCTGCCACCGGCCTTCATCGACGCCGGCTCGGCCGAGACGTTCCGCGACGAGGCCGTCACCTACGCGACCCGGATCTGGCGGGCCGGCGGGCAGGCGGAACTCCACGTCTGGCCGGGCGCCTTCCACGGCTTCGACGCCCTTGCACCGCAGGCCACGCTGTCCGGTGAGGCAAGGGCGGCCCGGGTGCGCTGGCTGCACCGCACCCTGCCCCTGTGACGCGAAGGGCCCCTCGCGGCACGCCTCCGCACCCACGGGCCAACGGGCCGCGCCGACCGGCGCGGCCCGCACCACACCGGACGACCATCCCACTCACCGATCCCGCGCCCACGACGGGCGACCGAGGAGAACACAGTGAAAGCACTCGTCGCGCACACGTACGGACCTCTGGAAAGTGTGGAGTTCACCGAACTGCCCAACCCCGAGCCGGGCCCTGGCCGGCTCCTGGTACGGATGGAGGCGGCCGCCCTCAACGCCGTCGACCACGTGCTGATCACCGGAGAGGCACGGGGAGCACTGCCCGTGCGCCACCCGTTCGTCCCGGGCGTCGACGTCAGCGGTGTGATCGAGGCCGTGGGCCCCGGTGTCACCGGCTTCAGCACCGGCGAGTCCGTCATCGCCTGGAACGGCGTCCGTTCCGGAGCACTGGCCGAGTACACGCTGGTGAACGCCACCGCCGCGGCGGCCGTACGTCCCGCCGGCCTCACGGCGGCACAAGGTGCCGCACTCCCGACCGCGGCCCTGACCGCGGCGGCGCTCCTGGACCTCGCCGGGGCCGACACCGGCGACACCGTGCTCGTGGTGGGGGCCAGCGGGGGAGTGGGTTCCTACCTCGTGCAGCTCGCAGACCGGGCGGGGCTCGTCGTCCTCGCCACCGGGCGCAACGACGACCAGGAGTTCCTGGCCGGCCTGGGAGCCAGCTACCCCATCGACTACCAGCACTCGGACATCGCCCAGGAGGCGCTGCGACTGGTACCGGGCGGAGTCGATGTCGTCTTCGACCTGGCGAACGCCGGGCCCGCGCTGGCGAGGTCCGCGGCGGCGGTACGCAAGGGCGGCCGCTTGGTCTCACCGCTGCGCGGACCGGCCGCCTTCGAACGCGGCGTCACCGCCGTCTACGGCGGGACCACCACCCCGGAGGGCAGGCTTGCCTCGCTGGCAGCGCTGGCGGCCACCGGTGAACTCCGCCCCACCATCGGTGCCGACTACCCCTTCGCCGAAGCCCGTCGCGCGCTGACCGACTTCGCCACCAAACACATCCGAGGAAAGGTGACCGTCACCTTCTGACCCCGGGTGACGCGCGGAACCGGCGGGACCGGACGGTGTGCGCATCGACCGGTCCCATTCCCCTCCCCGAACCCCTGTGGCACGCCCCCCGCCGCGACCGGCACGACGACACCGGCACCGCCCGCGCAACTCCCTCGTTGACGGCCCATCAGGCATGTCATAGGCTCGTGATCAGGGGGTATCACCGCTGTCCGAGACAGTGCCGTGTGGCTTCGGCGGCCGTCCCGGGCAAGCCCGACGCCCCCGCCCCCCGGAGGCCGGACACCGAGGTGCCACGGTGGCGGAGGACCATCGATGCCCACCCCCCACCTGCCTCCGCAACGCCAGGTACCCCTCGGCCGTTCGCACGAGGCCCAGGTGATCGACCGACTCCTGCACCGGGCGCGCGCGGGGCGGGGTGAAACCCTTGTCATACGCGGCGAAGCGGGCATCGGCAAGACGACTCTGCTGGACTACGCGAGGACGGCACCAGGAGTCCGTACTTTGCGGGTGTCCGGGGCCGAGTTCGAGAGCGAGCTCGCGTTCGCGGCCCTCCACCAGCTCTGCGCATCCATGCTGAGTGTGCTGCGGCGGCTGCCGGACCCCCAGCGCGGCGCGCTGGAGGCGGCCTTCGGGCTGAGCACCGGCACACCGGACCGGTTCCACCTCGGTCTCGCGGTGCTCAACCTCCTCTCCGAGGCAGCGGCGAAGCAACCCCTGCTCTGTCTCATCGACGACGCCCAATGGCTCGACCGGGCCTCGGCGCGGGTCCTCGCCTTCGTCGCCCGGCGGATCCAGGACGAACCGATCACGGTCATCTTCGCCGTCCGGGAGCCGGCGGGCGGTGAGGAACTGGCCGGGCTACCGGAACTGCGTCTCAGCGGACTCACCGACGCCGACGCCCGAGGGCTGCTCGACTCCCGGCTGCGGGCACCGCTCGACCGCCAGGTGCGCGAGCGGATCGTCGCCGAGGCAGGGGGCAACCCCCTGGCACTGCTCGAACTGCCGCAGACGGCGGACCTGGCGGGCGGTTTCGCGCCGCCGGCGACGGGGCCCGCACCGGGAGGCGTCGAAGCGAGCTACCGGACGCGGCTGGAGGCACTGCCCGCCCCGACCCGGCTCCTGATGCTGACCGCCGCGGCCGAACCCATCGGGGAGCCCTCCCTGCTCCACCGTGCCGCACGACTCCTCGGCGTCGATCCCGAAGCGGCGACACCGGCGGAGGACGCCGGGCTGCTGACCGTCAGCCCATGGGTCAGGTTCCGCCACCCACTGGTGCGTTCGGCTGTCTACCGCACCGCGCTCCCGGAAGACCGCCGCGCGGTACACCGGGCACTTGCCGAGGTCACCGACGACGATCAGCCCGACCGAAGGGCCTGGCACCGCTCCATGGCGGCGGCAGGCCCCGACGAAGATGTCGCCGCCTCGCTCGAACGCTCCGCCGGACGAGCCCGGGCACGCGGCGGCATCGCGGCCACCGCCGCGTTCCTTGAACGGGCGGCCACCTTGACACCGGACCCCGACCGCCGCGCCACCCGGGCCCTGGCGGCCGCCCGAGCCAAACGGGACACCGGCGCCGCCGACGCGGCTCTGGAGCTGGTGGCGATGGCCGAGACGGACCTGAGGGCGGACGACACCCCCCGGCGGGCGGAAGCAGCCGCCCTCCGCGCCCGCGTCTCCTTCGACAGGAAACGCGACGACGAAGCGGTGACGAAGCTGTTGAGGGCCGCGGAGGTGACGGCCCACAGCGACCCGGCGGCAGCCCGCGAACTGGTACTCGACGCCTTCGCTGCGGCCGTGTTCGTCGGCCGGTTCGCCCACGGGGCGCGCCTCCTCGACGCGGCCGGCGCGGCACGGGCCCTGCCGCCCCTCGTCGGGCCCGCCCGCCCTCTCGACCTGCTCCTCGACGGCCTGGCCACCCAGGTGAGTGAGGGCTGTGCCCCCGCCGCCCCGCTGCTGCGCCGGGCCATCGACGCCTACCGCCGTGCGGGGAACGGTGACGAATACGGGTTGGGCGAGGTGTGGATGGCCTGCAACGCCGCGATGGACCTCTGGGACGACGCCGCCTGGCGGACGCTGGCCGACCGGCAGATCGCCCTCGCCCGACGGCGCGGCGCCCTGGCGGACCTGCCGGTCCTGCTGAGCTTTCGCGCCCTCGCGCACATCCACGCGGGGGAGTTCAGCCACGCGGCGGCACTGGTCGACGAGACGCACACGATCGCGGTCGACGCGGGAGCTCCCCCCGTGGTGTACGTCGACGTCTCCCTCGCAGCCTGGCGCGGGGACGAGACCGGGACCGCCGCCTTCGCCGATGTCGCGACACGCGCCTCGCACGAGCGGGGAGAGGGCCGGCTGGCCAATGTCACGGAGTACGCCCGTGCCGTCCTGTACAACGGTCTGGGCCAGTACGAGTCGGCGTTGCAGGCGTCGCGTCCCGCGTGCGATCTCGACGAACCGGGCTTCAACTCCTGGGTGCCCGTCGAGTTCGTGGAGGCCGCGGTACGAGCCGGCCGCCGGGACCTGGCCGTCCCGGTGCTGGAACGCCTCTCCGAACGCACCGCGGCCGGCGGCACCCACTGGGCGACCGGGGTTGAGCTGCGCTCCAGGGCGCTGCTCACCGACGGGCCGGCCGCCGACGAGCTCTACCGTGAAGCCATCGTCCAGCTCGGCCGCAGCGAAGGAACCGTCCACCTCGCACGGGCGCGACTCCTCCACGGGGAGTGGCTGCGGCGCGCGGAACGCCTCACGGAGGCCCGTGCTCAACTGCGCGCCGCACACGAGGAACTCGCCGCCATCGGTGCCGGCGCGTTCGCCGCACGAGCCGCCCGCGAACTGGAGGCGTCCGGCGAACGGGTGCCGGCGCGGAGAACCGGAACCCCACACCCGCTGACTCCCCAGGAGTTCCAGATCGCCCGGCTCGTCGCCACCGGCGCCACCTCCAGAGAGGTGGCCACCCAGCTCTTCCTCAGCCCGCGCACGATCGACGCCCACCTGCGGAACGTTTTCAAGAAGCTCGGCGTCACCTCCCGCCGCCAGCTCCGCGACCTCCCCCTGGCGGTAGGGCGTGCCGATTGACCAGCACCAACTCCGAACACGTTGCCCCCGTTGGAGGGGGTCGGTGTGCCGGCGTCGGGTTGTTCGGGATGCTCCGCCGGTCGTGTGCCGCTCGGTGCCGGTTCCTCAGAGCGACGGTTCGACGGGGTGCCGGTGCCACCACCGGCGGGTTCGGGTGCGGGGGTGGACGGCGCGTCCCATCCGCCGGCCGATGAGCACGTAGGCGAGGAGGGCTCCGGCTGTGTTGAGGAGGACGTCGTCGATGTCGAAGGCGCGGCCGGTGATGAGCGCGCCCTGCACGAGTTCCACGAGCAGCATGGTGGCGGCGGTGAGGAGCGCGACGCGGAGGAAGCCGCGGGCCCGGCGGGACAGCAGCGGCAGAAGGATCCCGAAGGGGATGCCCAGGGCGATGTTGCCGCCGAGCTGTTTGACGGTGTCGACGAACTCGGGCCGGCTGAGGTAGCTCTCGATCGACCGGCCCGGTGTCAGGTTGCTGTGGGTGAGGGGCACGGACTCGGGCGACGCTTCCAGGGTGAGCCGGGCGAGGACCACGGCGAAGGCCACCATGCCCATGAGGGCCAGCAGGGCGACCAGCGCCCGCACGAACCGCCCCGGCCCGCGGCGGACCGGGGCCGCGGGCTCCGGCGTCTTCATCGGCTCCCCCTCCGGCCCCCCGGCGTGCGGCCTCGTCCTGCCCGGGCCGTCCGCGTCCGGTCCTTTCCCGCGCGGCCCTTTCCCGTCCGGGTGCCCAGCGCTCTGCCGCTCGCGGCTCACGGCAGGCGCCGTCGTACCGCCCCCTGCCGCTCCGGCCCGCTTTCTCCTCGGTCTCCAACCGGCCATGTGCCTCTTCCTCCCCTTCGGCGGTCGCTCGGTGACCGCCTGACGAGCGCTTGCGAACGGACCCCGCGTACCCCCGCCGGGGTCCCGCATGCCGCGCGCTCCGCAGGAGCCGCCTCACCCGGACCACGCGCATCGGCAGCATCAACAGCTGCCGATTCCAATGGAGTTGAGCATGAAGAAGGCAGGCACGGGCACTCGGCTTCCATGGGAGAAGACACCGAGAGCAGACCCTCGCCGGCCGCCCGGACGCGCGCGCGATCCGACGGGAGGTGGCGCGTGGTCACTGCCGTGCTGCTCGTGCTCGCCGCCATCCTGATGCTGATCAGCTGGCTCCAGGGAATCGCCCTGCCGGGCATCTTCGCCACGGACGTGAAGGACCGCTCCGGTCCCGCCGTCCTGAAGTCCGTCCAGGACCTGAGCAGGTTCGAGGGCGCCTCCGGGAGCTACCAGGTGGTGGTCGACCTGGAGCACGACGCGCGGTTCCTGCCGGACGCGATCCGCGGGACCCGGACCCTGTACGTGGCCCACGGCAGCGTCGGCGCCTACGTCGACCTGGGCGCCCTCGGGGACGACGCCGTGACCGTCGACGCCGACCGCACCGAGGCCTCTCTGCGCCTGCCGCACGCCCGGCTGGCCGCCCCGGCGCTCGACCCCGAGCGCTCATACGCCGTGTCCAAGCAGCGCGGTCTGCTCGACCGTCTGGGCGACCTCTTCTCGGACAACCCGTCCAGCGAGCAAGCCGTCAACGTCCTCGCCGCCCAGCGGATCGGCGACGCCGCCCGCGAGTCCGGCCTGACGGCACGGGCCGAGCGGAACACGACCGCGATGCTGAAGAGCCTCCTGGGCGGGCTGGGCTTCGAGCGGGTGACGATCACCTACGGCTGAGCGGGGAGCCGCGTCGTTCGCGTGCTCCAGGTGGTGTGGCCGCGGACAGGCGCACCCGAGGCCACAGACGGGCAGGTGCCCGACACGAACACCCATGACGACGGGCGGTACGACTCCGGCCGGCGCGGCGCGCACCACACCGGACGACCCTCCCACTCACCGATCCCGCGCCCACGACGGGCGACCGAGGAGAACACTGTGAAAGCCCTCGTCGCGCAGACGTACGGACCTCTGGAAAGTGTGGAGTTCACCGAACTGCCCAACCCCGAGCCGGGCCCTCGCCGGCTCCTGGTACGGATGGAGGCGGCCGCCCTCAACGCCGTCGACCACGTACTGGTCACCGGAGAGGCACGGGGAGCACTGCCCGTGCGCCACCCGTTCGTCCCGGGCGTCGACGTCAGCGGTGTGATCGAGGCCGTGGGCCCCGGTGTCACCGGCTTCAGCACCGGCGAGTCCGTCATCGCCTGGAACGGCGTCCGTTCCGGAGCACTGGCCGAGTACACGCTGGTGAACGCCACCGCCGCGGCGGCCGTACGTCCCGCCGGCCTCACGGCGGCACAAGGTGCCGCACTCCCGACCGCGGCCCTGACCGCGGCGGCGCTCGCGGGGCTCGTCGTCCTCGCCACCGGGCGCAACGACGACCAGGAGTTCCTGGCCGGCCTGGGAGCCAGGTCCCCCATCGACTACCAGCACACGGACATCGCTCAGGAGGCGCTGCGACTGGTGCCCGGCGGAGTCGATGTCGTCTTCGACCCGGCGAACGCCGGGCCCGAGCCGGGGAGGTCCGCGGCGGCAGTACGCAAGGGAAGCGCCCGTATCCCCGGCGGGAAAGGAATCCGCTGGGACGGACGCCACCTGTAAACCGCAGCGGGATCCCGAATCGGACTTCGTCGGTCTCACCAGCGGTCAGCCAGTCTCCAGCCGTCCCGGCAGTCCGCCGGTGTCGCCAGCGATATGCGATGGACGGTCGAGCGACCGTTCCTGTTACATCGGCGTGCCGGCCGTGACCGGATGGCCGACAGGGTCAGTTGTTGGGGAGGGATCGTTTGCGTGACGTGCTGCTGGGGCTGGCCGAAAACCCGGCTCTGCCCGCGGGAGTGTTCGCCCGGCTCGTGGCGAGCGGCGACGAGGAGGTGCTGTTCACGCTGGCCGATCGCGAGCGGCTGACGCCCCCGCGGGTCAGGGCTCTTCTCACCGCCGGCAACCCGTCGCTTACCTGTCTTCTGGTCCGCAGCGGACTGGTGCCGTGGCCCGAGATTCCCCAGGAGCACCCCGGACGGCTGCTCGACGCGGTCCTCGGCGGGGTGGCGCCGGCCGCCGCTTGGCGGAAGGCCGCCACCGATCCAGACCCCGAGACACGGCAGGAGGTCGCCTACGCCCTCGACGCACCCGCCGACGTCATCACCTCCCTCGCCCGCGACCCGGACCCGGCGGTCGTCGCCGGCGCCGCCGGGAGCCCGCACCTTCCGCCCGAGCTGCTCCCCGAACTCGCCCGCCACCCCAGCACTGTCGTGCGGCAGGCCGTCGCCGACAACGAGAACGCGCCGCCCTCGCTGCTCGCCGCCCTCCTCGCCGACGGCGGGTGGCCAGCCCCGACCCGCTGCGGTGCCTGCCACCGCCGCGAGGCGGCGTGTGCGGACCACACCCCCGGCATCCGGCGCGTCCGGCTGGCCGCCGCCAGCCACCCGGCCATCCCACCTGAAGGGCTCGCTGACTTCCTGGACGCCCCCGAGGTTTGGACGGTCACGACGTTCGCTGCCCGCACCGACCTGCCGACCGACTTCCTGAACCGGCTCGCCACACACCCCTCCTGCGACGTCCGCGCTGTGATCGCCGCGAACCCCGCTGCCCCCGAACCCCTGCTGCGTACACTCGCCGCCGACCCCGCTCCCGCGGTCCGCCGAGCCATTGCGGAGAACCCGGCCGTCCCCCTCGACCTGCTCACCGCTCTTGCTGCTCACGAACGGCTGCCTGGCGAACCGGCGCCCCGCGTCGAGTCCGCCACCGAGCTTGAACTCCGCACGCTTGCCACGAGTCGGGTGGCGCAGGCCAGGGCACTCGTCGCCGACCGGACCCGGCTGCCGAGCGACCTCGCCGAACAGCTCGCCACCGACCCGGACATAGCAGTAGCCCAGCGGATCGCCGCGCGCCTGGAACTGCCTCCTGAACGGCTCGCCGAACTGGTCGAACGGCACGGGGCGCCCGTCTTCGCCGCCGTCGCCCGCCACCCCGGCTGTCCACCCGCCCTGCTGCACCGCATAGCGGCGAACCCGGCCAGCACCAGCCGCGTACTGCGAGAGATCGCCCGCCACCCGACGACACGGTCCGAGACATTGCTCCGCTGCCTGGCCGCCCCGGATTCCGACACACGGCGCCACGCGGCCGCCCACCCCGCTCTGGCCCTCCCGGTCCTGGAAAGCCTGATCAACGCCCCCGATAGCTCCCTCGCCCGTGCCGCCGCGAGCAACCCGGCACTACCCGGGACAGTGATGGAACAGCTCATCACGCGAGCCATGAGATGAAGCCGGCGGGTGGGGAACACGGTGAGCAGGTCTGGGGACCCCGTGAGCCCCGGGTGGGGAAATTCAAGGTTCTGTCCGCACTTTCGTGAACGATCTCTCAGCGCCCTCTCTGCTGGCCGGTCGGTACGATCGACGGGTGATGGACGAACCTGTGATGGAGCTGTCAGACGCTGAGGACCGTCGCGTCTGGGACCGCTTCTACGAGAAGTTCAGCTTCCAGCCGAGCACGAGTCCGTCCAAGTGGCCAGCCATTGAAGAGCCCGGTGCGTCAGTTACATTGAGTCTGGCAACGCTTCCCGACGACCCTGACTACGAGCGTCTGGACCGCCTGGTCGCCGTCGTCGAGCAGGGACTGTCCTCCTGCGTGGGCCCGTCAGGCACTCTGTTCGCCCTCGACTGGCAGCACCCGTCGTACCGCTTCGCACCGCAAGAGGTGGGCGGTCCTGGTCAACCGGCCTGGCCGTTGAGCCCGTATCCCGACGGGGACTACTACATCTTCCTTGCAGAGGACTTCCGCATAGGCAGCTTCGGACACCCTTGGGAAGAGTCTCTCTGCCTGTTCGGTGAGGAGCTTCTCGACGTCGCGGCCATGGAGGTCGACAAAGTTCTTGGCCCGCCGATCCGCAGGTCAGGCAAGGCGGTAGGCCCGGCCTGAGCCAAATTCGACGATCCTCATCAGCACAGCGGGAAGGCTGGCCTGCCCGAGACTCGGCTTCGGGCGGGCCTTGTGCGTGCTGGAGCTCAGCGGGTGCCGACCACGCCTCACCGCGGATCGAGGGCTCAGGCGACGTCACCGCGATGGCCGGCCGCCGGAGTCCCGCTGACGCCCCCGGCCGGTGCCCTGGCACATTGATCTCTCCCATGGTGCGCGGCGCCCGGTGCTGTGCCGGTGGAGCGGCCGCCACCACAGCCCGCGGCAGCGCCCCCCTGGAACGCGGACCTGGACGGGTACTCACCACGGCCCGCCGTCGCTTACCACCACGCGTACCATCGCAGGTCACAGTCCCGCGCGGCCCGGACGGCCCGGCGCCTGGCGGCGGGACGGGTGGCTGTCTCCGGCCGGCCTCGGAACCGGTGCCGGGGGGAAGGCGACGGGCGGCAGGGGTGTGGTGGTCGCGGAAGCCGCGTACGCCCCGGGCCCCGTGGGCCAGAGGCTGGCGTAGCGATCAGCCCCGGCCACTCCCCGGCTTCGACCAGGTTCCGGCAGCCGGGGCAGGCGTAGAACCGGCATCCGGAGTACTGGTCCGCCGTGCCGGGTGATCACGAATGCGGCCGTGCCGTAGTGCATGACCGCTCCCGCACGCACAGAAGTCGCAGGAGGGCTGGACCGGACGGGGATCCGGGCGGGCCCGGAAGGCGTTCACGTCACTGATCGCATGCGGGCGGCAGGGGCGCGGGCGGGGCGAGACCGCCACTGCGGCCCAGTAGCGCCGTCGGGCGTTCGCGGAGCCGCGGTCAGCGGCGCCTTCGTGGTGTGCGGGCCCGGGAACCTGATAGGTCGGCACCCTGTTTTCCCAGGTGGATGGCCCTGCTGATAGGCGATCTGATAGGGCGCCGGGGCTTCCCTTAACACTGGGCGGTGAGAGGAAGCGGGCTGGCCCGCGGACACCGGGACCAGGCCCCTGGTCATGCGGTCCGAGCTGCTGTCCCTTCCTCGTCCGGCTGCGCGTGCGGCCACTGGCGTGGTCATCCGGCTGCCGCCGCGGCCCGTGGCGGTGGGCGCGCGGTTCGTGAACGGGCCGCTCGCCGTGGCGACGCAGAAGCCGGCGGTCACGTCGCTGCGTACTGCACAGGCGGCCTGGGCCCCCGAACTGGTGGAGTGGACGCTGATCGAGGTGCGTCTGGGCGCCCCGCGGCTGGATCCCTGGCCTGGCGCGGTAATGGTTCTTCGCGACGGTTCTGCTCCGGCCGGGGCGACGACTGCTCCGTGCTCTGCGGGGATGAGCCCTGTTCGACGGCTGCCTCGACGATGTCCTCGGGAAGCTCGCTGCGTTCGCCGAACGTGCGGGGGCTGGGTCTGGGGTTTTTGTCTGTTTCGGTGAAAGTTGCTTGGGAGCGGGCTGGCATCGGGTAGAACTGCAGGTCAGGAAGTCTGCTCCCTGCTCGCGCGGGGATGGCCCCATCATCGACGTGATCGTGGCGATGGTCGGCTCCTGCTCCCCGCTCGCGCGGGGATGGCCCCCGGGTCGTTGAGTTGCTCGGCCGTCGGGGACCTGTTCCCCGCTCCTGCGGGGAGCAGGTCCCTGCTGTTGTGCGCGTGCCGAGGCCGGGGTTTCCGTTCTGTCTGCGGCTCTGCGGCTTGTGTTCCGGTCGTGTGGGTCCTGGGGTGGTCTGTCGGTTAGTTGTTGTGGGGGTGTTCTGCTGCGGTGGTGAGGAGGCGTTCCCAGGTGCGGGGTGTGTGGCCGTGGGTGGCGGCGAGTTCGGTGGCCAGGCGTCCCTTGGGTGTGCCGGCGGGAGCGGTGTTGAGGGCTTGGCGGGCGGTGTGGAGGCGGGGGTCTCCTGCGTAGGGGTGGGTTTTGCGGGGGCCTTGGGGTTCGCCGGGGCGGCGGCCGCCGCCGGTGCCGCGGCCGGGGGCGTTGTGGAGGCGGTCGTGGATTTCGTGGCGTGGCCACAGTCGGGAGCCGTGGATGGTGATGCCGGGGGAGAAGTGCCCGCTGGTGGCGTAGGTGCGGACGGTGCCGGTGCTGATGCCGAGGATCTCGGCGACCTCGCCGGCGGACAGGAGGTCGTCGGGGTGCTCGTTCTCCGGCAGAGCGGCATCGGTTTGCCGGCCAGGTACGCCTCGGCCTGTGCCCGGTCGTAGAGCGGGTTGCGGCTGTCGGGGAGGAGGTCGGGGACGTGCGCGCGGAAGTCGTCGGCGTGCCGGCGTCGCCAGGTTCCCCACCGCCCAGGCCGGCCTGGCCACCCTCCGCGGCCGGCGGATCGCCGACCTCGTCGAAGCCGACCCCGCCCTCGACCCGAAGGAAGCCGCCCGCCGCCTGGGCTACCCCACCGTCACCCACCGCGGCGCCATCGCGAACGCCGAAGGAGAGCTGCGCGCCCGCAGCGCCAAGCCGTACCTGCAGCACGTCGCCGACGCCCTGGCCGCGGCCGGCGCCGCACCGCAGGCCGAGGTCGAGGTGCGCCGGCTCGACAGCGGACACCTGGCTACCGCTGTTCTGCTCGAAGCCGGCCAGCCGGCACCGGCCCTCGTGTGGGACGAACGCTTCGGCTGGCGCACCGCGACCAGCCGCCGCCACCCCATCGGCAAGCCCACCCACACCGCCCCCGAAGGAGAGGGGGATCCGCTACCTGGCCGGCGGACCACGGCCCGAACCGGAGGAACTGCTCGACGCCCTGCGTGACCGCCGCAGGGGGACCAGGCGCCCCACATGGCATACGGACCAGGCCGCCGGCGACGAGGACTGAGGAGGAGCAGCGCGGGAGGAAGAGCCCGATCGCGTCTACTAGTTGGGGAAGCCCGATGGCCCGCACGTCACGACGGCTACTGAGCTTGAATGTGTGATGTCGGTCAGTAGTCCGTGATCAGGCCGGTTGCGTTCATCCTGCCTGGGTTCGAGCCGGTGCGGTCTGTAGAGAGGTGACCTGGGCGCGGTTGCGGGCCCGGATCGCCATCCGCTTCCTGGCCTCGGCGAGCACCGCGGCTCTGGCTTCGGCTCCGGCGTCGAACGCCGCCGGAGAGAAGTGGCCGGCTGCTCTGACGTGCCGTTTCCATTCGTCCTGCCAGAATTCCACCGTCCAGCTTGGCCACAACTCTGGTACTTGGTAGGCCTGTGGCGAGGAGTAGAGGGACCACCAGCCCAGACGGCGGCGTTCCGGGTCGAGATGGATGCCGGCGTTGACGTGCAGGTGGCAGCTTCCGTGCCCGGGGGCGTCTGCCAGACGGTCGAGCAGGGCGGTGCCCTCGCGGACAGGGTGGTCGAAGGCGTCAGAGGCGATGTGGCAGCGGTCGGTGCTGACCGTGATCACCACACCGCCTGGGTCTGGCCCGGCCAAGTCTGGGTCGTCGGGGGCGAGGAACGGGGCCAAGGAAGGGGCCGAATCGCGGGAGCGGACGTACTCCAGGTCCAGTCCGACGTACTCACGCAGTTCGGCCGAGCCGTCGTATAGCCAGCGGACCTCCCAGCCCGGCCACGCGGCTCGGATCAGCTCGAGCATGGCCGCGCGGTGGCGTAGCTCAGTGCTAGGCCCCTCCCAGGCGAAGAACAGGAGCACCTTCCGGCCGAGGTCGAGCAGTATCCCGCCCTGGGCCATGGTGTCGTCCAACCACCAGCTGTCCTGGCGGAGTTCGGGAAGCATGGCGAGAACCGGCGCCGGTCCTTCCAGCAGGTCGAGGTCGATTCCGACCGCCCAGCCGGTCCGGTACAGCTCATGTGTGCCGTTTTCCCGGACCACGATGACGTTGGCTCTGTCTCCCATTGAGTCAGGATGACCGGGCGGGAGGCTGCCGGCCACCCGATTTAGGTGGCTTCGAGCCTCTGGTGTCCAGAGAGCGAAGGCGCCGACCTTCTGCAGGTCGGGGAAGACCAGTGTCCGCAGCGCCTCGGGCGCCCCGCGGGCATGCCGCTGCACCTCCCGGGCGACCAGCGTGTACACGAGGTCCGACCGCGTGCTGATCCGCGATCCGCTGAGCAGGCGGTGACGGGGGCCGTGGGCCGGCCAGGCCGGGTCGACCTCGCGCAGGAACGTGCGCACCGCGCCTGGACTGAGCCGGTGATGCGTGCCGATCGTCCGCCGGAAGGCGTCGACGGCCTCGATGTCGTCCAGGAGGTAGAGCGAGGCGTCGCCGGCGCACTTCGGCATCATCGTCTTCAGCCGCTGCGACCAGACCGGGTCGGGCTGCAGCAGACGGGCCGCGACCACCACGGGCAGCCGCCGGTCCGGATCGCACAGGACGTCCACGAGCCCCTCGACACCCTCCGTGGTCACGACCTGGGCGTTCACCGTGAGCCGGGCCAGCCCGTCGCGGGGGCGCAGCGCCTCCACGAGCTGCTCGACCAGCGCCGGCCGGGCCGGGCGCAGGGCGGTGATGTTGTTGTCGAAGCACTCCAGGCTCACGCACACCGCCTGCTCGCTGGCGAGCGGAGCGACCGCGGTGACCGTCACGCGCCAGGTCGCCTCCGGCTTGTCCTCCCGGAGCTGGATCCGCAGCCCCAGCTCGCCGCCGTCCTCGTGGTAGGACGCCTGCGACGCCAGCACCACGTCCTCGCGCAGGAAGTGCACCCCCGTCTCCAGTGGCGCCGGCGAGCCGAACTTGCGGTTCAGCCACCGCCCGGTCACCCGGCGGACCTCCGGGATGATCCCGTCGCCCGGCGGGACCGACAGCACGCTCTGGAACGTCAGGGGTGAGGGGGATTCCGCGGCCGGCGCCGGTGACTGCCGCGGTACGGATTGGAGAGAGGAGCGCTGCACGATGGCTGAAGATCCATTCGTCGTCGCAGGGGCAGAAGTGGGCGAGCAGACCTCCGGCCGAACGTCGTCGGCGGCATCCGGCGGGCGGGAGACCCATCCTGCCGAACCCCGCCCGGCGCCGCTGGCCTGCCGTAAAACTCACGAGGACTGCCCTGCAGCCGCCCGGCCCGCTACCGTGGTCGCTATGGCACGGGAACTCCGCATCGAGATCAGCGACGAGGCGTACGAAGCACTGCAGCACGCGGCCGCTGCCAGGCACGTGGCCGCCGAGGACTACGCGGGCCAGGTCCTGCACGCCGACCTCGCCCGGGCCCGCTTCCTCGACGGCGCCCGTCTCGCCGTCGCCGAACACCGCGAGGCTTTCGCCGCCCGCTACGCCCGCCCCGCCACCGGCACCACCGAAGCCGCCTGAGCGGGAAGACCAGCACGTGATCCTGCAGGTCGACCTGGCCTGGCTCCTCGACATCGCCCACCACGAGATCCCCGGCGACCCGGAGATCACCGACTGGGGCGCCCTCGAAGCCGCCCGCGCCCGCCACGCCTTCCGCGTCATGGACACCCCCGTCTACGAACGCCCCCACCACCGCGCCGCGGCCCTTCTCCACCAGCTCGTCCGGGTCCCCGCCCTGGAACACTCCAACGAGCTGTTCGCCCTGGCCGTCGCCACCGGCTACCTCCACGCCTCCGGCCACCGGCCGACCCTCACCAGCCACGACGCCGTCGACCTCATCGACAAGACGAAGGCAGGCGCCATCGGCGTCCGGCAGATCGCGGCCGTACTCAAGGCACACACCTGACAGCGCGCCCGTAATCCTGTTGGAGGCGAATGATGGCGCAACGCCTGAGTGAATATCGAACCCTCGTCATGCCCGATTACGGGGGATTCGATGTATATGACGCCGATTTCGATGTCCGTGATCTCGACTTGCTTAGTCCCGCACGCCTTCGAGGGGTTGCAGGGAACGGTTGGGAAATCTGTGTCTGCTGCGCCCAGAGCCGATCTAAAGTAGAACTTGCGATCGAAACCTGGACGGGGGCGCCGCCACTCCTCGACGGAGGTGAGGGCTACCAGGAAATGCAGCTGGAGATTCCAACCGGGCAGCTGGTCATTTCGGAACGCACGCGCGGTGCCTGGGACATCTCTGTCCCGGAAGGCATGTACCGTGTGCGCATTACGGCGTTCGGCAGGGAGGAAGCTTGCAGAGTCGTCGACGAAGCATCCTTGGCTGGACTGCTGCCCGACCATGACGGAACGGAGCGATACACCTTCCAGATGTGGCCGGCCGCATAGACAGGTTCCCCTTTCTTTGCCGGGCAGGCCGAGAGGCCGAGGCTGGAAACGCCGGCTGTCACGTGATCGACGCGCACCTTCATGACGTCCGCCCCGCGGCGGGGAGAAGAAGCCCGCTTCGGCGACGAGCACAGACTGCAGATGTCGACCACTTTGGGAACCGAGGGTCACCAGGTAGCGGGCCGGGGGTGGTCCGGGGCTTCAGGCCGTCCTGGAAGCGGGAGGCGTCCGGCGCCCGGCGGGGGCTGTTGCGCGGAGGCCGGCCGCGCCTGCCCCGTGATGTCGGGGGGCAGGTTTCGAGGTAGGCGACCACGACCACGGTGCGAAGTGCTGTGACCCAGTACAGCAAGCGGACGCGTTCGACTTCGTCGGTGTATTCGCGCAGCTGGGGGCCGGTGGTGTGGCCGGGGACCGGTTCGCCGACTTCGGGGTCGACGGAGACGACGACCAGGGCGCGGTCCAGGGCGTGGATCTCGGCCTCGCTGGTGATGTTCTCCAGCTGCTTGGCGGCGGAGTCGGTGAACGCGATCCGCGTGCGGCGCCGGCAGCGGCGACGAGCTCATCTTCGGCGTGCGGGCCTACATCACGGGGGCCTTTCGGGTGCGGGTGACTTCGACGGTGGTGCGGGTGCCCCAGCGGTTGACGCGGTGGCAGGTGGCCATTGCGTAGAAGTACAGCGGGCGCAGGACGAGGGCACGCCAGGCGGAGGCGAGGGGGGCGAGGGCGAAGAGGAGGAGGGCCTGGCGCGGGCGCATGTCGGTGCGGTGGACGGTGAACAGGCGCAGGGCCATCAGGTAGCTCATGGCGGTGCCGATGACGGCGCCGGCGAGGACGAGGGTGCCGGCGTGGGCGCGCAGGCCGGGGTCGGCGAGGACGACGGCGGGGATGGCGATGCCGAGGGCGATGTGGACGTACTCGGCGACCGTGGACCAGAAGACGATGCCGGTCGCGGGCATGTAGCGCAGCCACCACAGGTGGCGGACGGTGGTGCCGCGCATCCAGCGCATCTGCTGGCGCAGGTAGTGCGACCAGCGTTCGGGGGCGAGGGTGAAGACGAGGGAGGACGGCTGGTGGACGGTGTCGCCGGCCAGGAGCCCGTAGAAGGTGAGCATGGAGTCGTCGTTCATCTGCATCGGCCGGCCGCGGAACGTCTCGTTCTCGTAGACGCCGGCCGCGTCGCGGACGATGCGGGCCCGGTAGAAGGCGAGGGTACCGGAGTTGATGGTGACCCGGCCCAGGACGGACTGGGCGGAGCGCAGGCCGCGGGTGAAGGGCAGGTAGAGCAGGTTGATCAGCCGGGTCAGGGCGTTGGCGTCGTGGTTGAGGACGACGACCTGCCCGGCGACGGAGGTGACCTCCGGGTCCGCGAACGGCTTCAGCCCTTCGGCGACCGCCTCGGGGTCGAGGAGGGAGTCGCTGTCGAGGGTGACGAAGACGTCGGCGTCGTCGGTGGCCAGGACGTGCATCTGGGCGTGGCGCTTGCCCCGGTTCGGCGTGCGGTCCCAGGTGACCTCGACGCCGCGGGCGGCGGCGCGCTCGAAGAGCTCGGCGCGCACGCCGTCGTACGTCATCGGCGTGCCGTCGGCGTTCACGGAGCCATCGTCGACGACCCGGATCCGGTCCACCGGCCGGGACTGCACCAGCAGGGAGTGCAGGCAGCCGCGCAGCGCGTCCGGGTCCTCGTTGTAGACCGGGATCTGCACCGTGACCCGCAGCCGGTCCAGCTCCGCCTGCGCCTCGGGCTGTGCGGTGCGGGGGCGTTCCAGCCAGGACAGCGGCACCCACCACAGCAGCAGGAACGAAACCAGCCACGGCAGCACCATCGACTGGCTGCCGCCCGCCAGCGCGGCGACCGTGCTGTAGACATGCGCCACGCCCCAGGCGAGGAACGCCGTCAGCGGCACCGCCCCGAGCAGGACCAGACCGAAGGACGAGGCGTGCCAGGCGCGCGGGAGCGGGGCCACGCCCGGCCACCGCTTCGGCACCGGCTTCACGGGCGGCGCGGTGTGGCCGGCAGCCGACCGCCGCCCGCGCCGACGGCTCATCGAGGGCAGGGTCACTGCTCGACCGGGCCCTTTCCCCGACGGAACGACGTCCGAACCGCCACGACGCCCATCAGCACCGCGATCACGCTGATCGCCACCAGCCACACCTGACCCGTCGCCAGGCCCGTGGCCGCCAGCGTGCTTCCCGGACCCACGATCGACCCGTAGGGCATGACACCTCCAAGAGACGAAGAAACGATTTGCCTTTTATGTGCGTTTCTTGGGTTCGTGTAACGCCCGGTCATTCGATCGTGTTGCTTTTCCACCTGTGCTTGCTCCCGGCCGACGTCCGCGTTCCGACGCCCGGTCCGCTTCGGAGGGGACCCGCCCCGCCCGGGCAGGGCCGCGGGAACGGGCTGGCACCAGCGGAGCGGTCCAAAAGAGGGACAGCCGGCATCGGCCGGCGCCGGGGAGGACTCACGCACAGCCCCGTCCCGGTCGGCCTGCGCCCCTCCGTGTGCGGTGGCGTGGGCGTACTGGCTGCTGTCCGGCTACGGCCTGCGCGCCGGCCGCGTCCTGGGCTGGCTGGCGGCCGCGATGATCGCCACGATCGTGCTGCTGATGGCGTTCGGGCTGCCGGCGTCGTCCCCGAAGCAGGAGGCGACCGGCACGGTTCCGGCGGGTGGCGGCACGGTGACCTTCGTCATCGACAAGCAGGACCTGAAGAACCCCGCCCGGGACAGGTTCACCGGCAAGCGCTTCGACAGGGCCCTGAGCGTCACGCTCAACTCGGTGGTCTTCCGCTCCAGCGGTCAGGACCTCACCACCACCGGCACCTACATCGAGATGACCTCCCGGATCCTCGAACCCGCCCTCCTCGCCCTGGCCGTCCTCGCCATCCGGGGGCGCATCAAGCGCTGACACCGACCAGGAACCCGGCAGCCGCGGCGGCCATGGCCGCAGATGTCCGGCAAGGGCGGTCCGCCGAGAGCAGGCCAGGTCGCGACACGTGCACGGCACGCTCGGCTTGGGCCGGAGAGCGAAGTGGCCGACGCCCTCAGTCCGCTCCGGGAAGCGGGTGGGGCGGACGCCTGCCTCCCGGCACCCACCGGCGCAGGAACCATGGAGCGGTGGTCGCGGACGCGTGCCTGGTACGGCGCGCCCGGAGGTGATGCCCCGCCCCCGGGGCGCGAGGGGGCAGATGCCGCACGGGGCGGCCTCCGTCAGCGGACCGTGCCCGCCTGGCGGTGTCGGGCGGGCACGGCCAGGGCGTCAGGCGGTCAGGGCGAGGCGGCGGAGGTAGTCGGCGGTGGCTTCGTCGCCGAGGTGGTGGCGCAGCGCGTCGCCGCGGGTCCAGGACAGCGGTCCTTGCTCTGCTTCGGCGCGGGCGGCCTCGGCGACGATCTCGCCGATGCTGAACTGCTGCCGTCGGCCTGTGGTCTTGCGACCGCCCTGCCCGTACCCCCTTCGGGTGTGGGGCGGTCGCGCATGTTCACCACCGCCCGACCGCCGAGCGGCCTTCTCAGACAGCCGTGCCCCGTGCCGCTGCGGTCCTCGGTGGGGATGTTCTCGGTGAACCGGACGATGGTGTCGGCCATGCCCTGAGTGCCGGCCAGGCACAGTTGAACCGCTTGCCACCGAAGTTGGACGGCGTGAGCGTCGCGCTCTATCTCCTGCGCGCCCGTGCAACCAGAAACGCCGCTCCAACGATGACGGTCAAAGCGATGGCGATGATCCAGAAGGGTGGGGAGCCCTCACCCGCTCCCTTGGCCAAGAGCTGCATGAGCGACATGTCGTTTCCCGCTCCCGTCCGTGTAACTGATTACGGCCCGCCACCCGGGTGCCCGATCCACGCTCGGTCAATTCGTCCAGCTTCGAACTCAGGCGGTCCAAGGCCACTGTCAAGAGGACCTCAGGACCGATCACGATGCGGTCACGGCGGAGAGGTTTTTGAAGGCCGGCGTCACACCGAGCCCGAAAACCGCACCTGTAGAAGGTGAATGGCGGGATAGGCCCGCCCGACCTTCAGGAGCATCCTGTGGCGAGCACCGCAGACGAGCCCGAGCAGCCCTTTGACCCGGCGGACAGGCCCTCCGTGGACCCCTCCATCACCCCCTCCGCGCCCCGCCGTCGGAAGCTGGGCGTTTCCGCAGGTGAGGCCAGGCGGAAAGGGGGTCGCCGCAGCGCCGATCTCCTTCATGGAGATGTAGCAGGGCGTCCTACTCACCGGAAGAACTCGACCGGGCCCCGGCGCCGGGAGATCCAGCAGGCGCTGGGGATCTTCCAGCGGGCTACGCCCGGCCAGCTGTGGAAGCTGACCCGCCCGGGCAACCAGCACGACAAACTCGTACGTGACTACCTCCTGGACCTGGAGGACCACCGCCTGGTGAGGATCGAGACGGTGCGGGGAGACCGGCGGCAGGTGTGGGTGCTGACCAAGCGCGGACACGACGAGGCGAAGGAGCCGCTGGAGCCGAAGGGCATACGCATCTCGGCGCTGCGGGAGAAGAATTACCACCCGGTCACCGGGAAGCTGCTCGGTGCCGGCTACGACGACCACACTGCTGCGGTCACCTCGACGGCCGCCGAACTCCACCGAGCCGGGATCGGCCACCGGCTCGGCTTCCAGACCGAGATCGCGCACCGGCTCGCCGACGGGTACGTGCAGCGGGCGGACCTGGTGGTGCGGGCGGCGGACGCCGGGGTGCCCGTGCTCCTGGGGGAGGTCGACCGCCGCTCCGAGGGCGCCCACGACCTGGTCGTCAAGCTGCGCCGGTACTGGGAGTGGGGCCGGCCTGCTGGCGAGGGACGCGGACAAGCGCACCGTGGACCTGGTCCGCTCCCGGCCGGACGCGATCGAGCGCGTCGGCCGCCACGAGCAGCGGCTGTGGCGCCGCGTCTACCCGCCGACCGGCCGCGAGGGCCTCGCCCCCCTCGTGTTCGTGTTCGCCGACACCACCGAGGCGAAGGTCGCCAACACGGTCGCCGTGCTGGAGGAGGCCGGCCGCCGCTACTGGGCGCCGCGCCGGTACGACTCTTTCTACGAGAAGGCCATCACCGTGCTCGACTACCGCCAGGCGGTGCCCGTCGTCGTCACCACCCTGGAACAGGTGACGGAGCACGGCGCCGGGGCTGCGGTGTGGCGGCGCCTGGGGCGGACCGGGGAGCAGACGCTGACCGATGCGCTCGACAACCCCGACGGCCACACCCTCTACCGCGCCCAGGAAGCCCGCGCGGACGCGGCGGACAAGCGGCGCCGGGCCGCTGAGCTAGAGGCGCAGCGCCCGGTGTGCAGGCGGTGCGGGCGGAAGTTCAGTGACGAGCGATGGGAGGAGATCACCGTGCGCCGGACCGCCGTCCGGACCGGGGACAGGTCGGTATGCGGCCCGTGCCGCGCCGACGACGTCGCCCGCCAGGAGGCCGCCGCCGAAGCCGCCTGCCTCAAGGCCGCGGCGCCGTCGGAGCCGCAGGACGGTCCCGAGGCGAAGAGGGGCCGCGGCTGGCTCTGCCGACGACGCTGAGGGTTCCCTTCGCCACCGGCCGCGTCCCGTCCTGCCCGGGACTCCGCCTGCTCGGTAAGGGCGGCGATCGCGGCGCCGCGCACGCCCGTGAGCAGCTCTCCACCGTGGTTCTGGGGCGGGTCACGACCCGCACCTGGAGCCGCGTCGCCCCGCAGATCCACCCCGCCCCGAGGAGCAGCAACCGCCCCGGCCGCGTCCATGTTGTCCAGGGCGCCACCGCCCATCCGACGCGGGTCCTGCTGTTGACCGACACCGAAGCCGCCGACTGGGCCGCCGCTACGGTAGCCGAGAAGGTCTGACCGGCGGACACACCAGGGGCCCGGGGGGGGGCAGCCATGACATCCCCGGGGCCCGGCTTGGGGAGCCGCACCGTCCAACGACGCTGCGGCCCCACCGTCACGCGGCGGCCGACCGGATCGATTGAGAGGAGGGCGGCAAGCCGATCGTTCGGCCCCGTTGGCCTGCCGGGTGCTTGTCGAACGGGAGGACTGTCCGGCGTCGGCGCCTTGGCGTCAGCGGGGGAGCAGGGCGCTTACGGTCTTGCCGCCGGCCCTGTGGCGGGTCACGGCGGTAGCGCGGGCGAGGCGGTTGACCATGGGCCGGCCGAAGCCTCCGGTGCCGCCGTTCAGGTCGGGGGTGCGCATGCGCGGGGCCTGGGGGCTGGGGTCGCGTACGGCTACTTCGATGCTGTCCCGGTGTGCGGTCAGGTCCAGGGTGCAAGTGCCGCCGCTGTGGCGCAGGGCGTTGGTGACCAGCTCGGAGACGATGAGGATCACGGTGTCGGTGGCCTCGGAGGCGAGGGTCGGTGCGAGCCCTTCGAGGAAAGCCCGGGCGCTGTCGCGTGCGCCGGCGGTGGACGTTGTCGAGCGGAGGGTTGCGATGACGCTCGCACTGTCCATCTGATCCCCCAGTGTCCGCAAATGTCCAGCCATCTACCCGGAGCGCGTACCCCGGCTGCGGCCCGTCGACCCGGCCCGCTCCCGCACCTTCCACTGCGCGAGGGCGATTATCTCGCTGCCGAACAGACGAAAATCTGTCGTGGCCGGAGTAGACATTAGGTAGTGGTGTGGTTATGGTTTCTCTCGTAGGCAGAGAGACCGCACGGCCCGGTAGAGACGAACTGCCGGGCAGCAGTACCCGCAGTTGCACGGTGCGGTGGTGGAGTTTCGAAGCCAGGGTTGTTGCAGGACGGCGACGGGACTGACGACCGGACCGGGTGGCCCGCAGTGATCAGGGGCCGCCAGTACCCAGCAGTGAAGTGAGTGAGCAGTACCCCGACAGGTAGTTGATCACCGAGGGAAGAACGGAGGAACGAAGCACCATCAGGATCGCCCGGACAGAAGTCTTGAGTCCGGGTACCGCAGGACATCGTTAGTGAGGTGGTCTTCGGTCAAGCAGCCGCGATCCCCGCAGCCCCGGCATCGGTCAGGTCGGGTGCGCGGACACAGAAGGCCGGCGCAGTATCAGGGCCGGCAGGTGCTGTAGTAGTTCCTTCGGGGCCCTGGTGCCAGTACGGCACCAGGGCCCTCTTCCGCGCGTTCCAGAGAGAGGTGCAGATGACAGCAGATGACTCGTACGACCGTCTTGACGACGACGACTACCCCGCCTACACGATGGGCCGGGCCGCCGACATGCTCGGCACCACCCCCGCCTTCCTGCGGGCTCTGGGTGAACACCGTCTGATCACCCCGCTGCGCTCGGAGGGCGGCCACCGCCGCTACTCCCGCTACCAGCTCCGCATCGCCGCCCGCGCCCGCGAACTCGTCGACCAGGGCACCCCCATCGAGGCCGCCTGCCGCATCATCGTCCTCGAAGACCAGCTCGAAGAAGCCCAGCGCATCAACGCCGAATACCGCCGCACCACCGAAACGGCAAGGCCGCCGACCGCAGTCTGAGACCTGCGCGCCCGCCAGACACCGGCCCCCCGCACAGGGCAAGACGTGAAGCAGGAAGCCTTTTCTGTGGTGACAGTGGGTGCGGGCGTGTACCGTCCCTGTTAGCTGTCGTGGTTCGGATCTTCCCTTTGCCCATGCCTCCGGCGTGGGCTTTTTGCTGTGCTGTGCCGCAGGAGCCAGGGCGATCACCTCCGCCTCCCGCACTGTGTGGGCGGCGTTCATCGACTGGAAGGCACGGGACATGGCTACGGGAACTGTGAAGTGGTTCAACGCGGAGAAGGGCTTCGGCTTCATCGCCCAGGACGGCGGCGGCCCGGACGTCTTCGCCCACTACTCGGCGATCAACTCGACGGGCTTCCGTGAGCTCCAGGAGGGCCAGATGGTGACGTTCGACGTCACCCAGGGCCAGAAGGGCCCCCAGGCGGAGAACATCACCCTCGCCTGACCTTGACCCGCGGGAACCGAGATCGTTGCGGTCCTTGGCCCGGGCCGACGTATGCAGAAGAGGCCCGCACCCCACAGGTGCGGGCCTCCGCCGTACGAGGTGTCGACCAGCTACCGCCCGGTCGACACCGCCCACCGCGCAGTCGTCCCGCCCAGGTGGGAGGGACAGGCTCTGGTGCCGTCGGCGTACGGCAGGGGAAGTCCGGCCGCGCTCGCCGAGCAGGTCTCCCGGCATCGAGCAGGGCCAGTGGGACACGCCTGCGGCACGAGGCGGGAAGGGGTACCGGGCGTCCGGGACCGCGATCGGCCCGACGACCCTTACCCGGCCGGCTGCAGTGTCCAGTAGTGCGGTTCGATGGGGGCGTGCCTCACCACGATCCGGCCGTTGACGCCGGGATCGTCCACGATCTTTCCGTATGAGGGGGAGAAGTCGCCAGGGGTGTGCTCGATGTCGGCCCACACCACGCTGCCGGGCCCGGCGGAGCCGTAGGAGACGGTCCACTCGGCGTGCCTGTCACCGCAGCTGGCGACCGACACGCTGTGCTGTGACGTCACTCTCATGCAGGTGCGCGGGTCCGAACCCGACGGGGAGACCTCCATCATTCCGTCGGGGCGGCGCAGCACCTGCCAGTTCGCTGAGGTGGACGCGGTCTCCGCGCAGTCGCCCAACGACACCACGCCGATGCTCGCGTGTGTCTTGGGCCAGACCAGACACGTGCCGTCCGTGAGAGCCGCGAACCGGTAGACCCCGTCGGCGAGCGGGGCGGCGTGGGCGGGTTGCGCGAGTGCTGCGGTGGCCGCCAGCCCGGCGGCCATGAGGGCGATGACGCGTGAACGCATGGGTGGGACTCCTCGAACAGCCGTGGTCGATCCGATCACACGGCACAGACGCGGCGGAGAGCAGATGTCGCCGGAGGCGGCGGCACCGATCTTGGAACACCGCCCCGTCCGGCAGTGGCCGCTATCACTCGTCTGGCCGAGCCATGTCATCCGATGGCGTGGGTCGGGACGCGGCCTCACCGACTGCGGCCAGTACACCCGCGAACTCGCTGATCATCCGCGTGAGGTGACAGCGCGCTTCACGAGTTCCCGTTCATGCTCGGGCCAGGACGTCCCTGGCCACCGATTCCGGCAGGGGAACCGGGGCGCGAAGGAGGTCCTCGGTGTCAGCGGCCACCGGGGCGCGTTACCACCTGACCTCCTGGACGAGGACGGCGACTACCGCGCCGCCGCCGCCGTCGGCCTGCTGCCCGTCCCTGTCCCCGTCCCCGTCCCTGTCCCTGTCCCCGTCCGCGTCCCCGTCCGCGCCGCGCCCGTGCCTCGCTGTTCTCGCCCGCACTGGCACCCCGGTCGACGGCGACCCCGAGTTCACCGGGAGCCTCGCCCAGGCCGACCCGGAGGCCACGACCGCTCGGGCTGACCCGCCGGAGGGATGCAACACGGGAATCAGGCCGCGACGAGCTCCTGCTCGCGGCGGTCCGACGAGGTGCCCTTGGGCTTCTTGTTCGGCAGCGAGAGCCGGAAGACCTTGCGCCACGCGGAGAACACCTGCTTGGGCAGCGGCCCGGTGACGTACTCCAGCTCGTACTTCTCGAACAGTGCGCGCACCTTCACCGCGACCTCGGCGTACCGGTTGCTCGGCAGGTCCGGGAACAGGTGGTGCTCGATCTGGTGCGACAGGTTGCCGGTCATGAAGTGCAGGGCCCTGCTGCCGCTGATGTTCGCCGAGCCCATCATCTGGCGCAGATACCACTGGCCGCGCGTTTCCCCCTTGATCGACCGGCGCTCGAAGACCTGCACGCCCTCGGGGAAGTGCCCGCACATGATCACCGAGTGGGTCCAGAGGTTGCGGACCAGGTTCGCGGTGAAGGTGGCGGCGAGCGTGGGGAGGAACGACGGGCCCGACAACAGCGGGTGGATCACGTAGTCCTTGAGCACCTGCTTGCGGATCTTGCGGCCCACGGCCTTGGCCCGCGCGCGGAACTCCGGGTCCTTGCGGCGGCGCTTGTGCAGGTTCTTGCCGAGTTCCAGGTCGTACGCCGCGATGCCGTACTCGAAGAAGCAGGCGTTGACGAAGTTCCACAGCGGCTGGCCGAGGTGGAACGGGTGCCACTCCTGGTCCTCGTCGACGCGCATGATCCCGTAGCCGAGGTCGTTGTCCTTGCCGAGGACGTTGGTGTACGTGTGGTGCAGCTCGTTGTGCGAGTGCTTCCACTGGTCGGCCGGCGAGACGTGGTCCCACTCCCAGGTGGTGGAGTGGATCTTCGGGTCCCGCATCCAGTCCCACTGGCCGTGCAGGATGTTGTGGCCGATCTCCATGTTGTCCATGATCTTTGCCACCGACAGACCGGCGGTGCCGAGCAGCCACGCGGGCGGGAAGATCGAGAACAGCAGCACACCCCTGCTGACCAGCTCGAGCTTGCGCTGCGCCGAGATGACCTTGCGGATGTAGACGGCGTCCTTCTCACCGCGGCCGGCGATCACCTCGTCGCGGATCGCGTCCAGCTCGCGGCCGAGCTCCTCGATCTGCTCCGCGGTCAGGTGGGCGGTGGGGTCGATAGCGACCAAGGTGTTCCTACCGTTCGATGTCACAGGGGCCCGCCGCGGCGGACACACAGGTCTGGATGAGGACGCCCGGCTCGGCCTCGGTGATCTCGCCGGTGCGCAGGTCACGAACGGCACCCGCCCTGAGCGGCGTGACGCAGCCGAAGCAGATGCCCATGCGGCACCCGGAGGGCATGAGCACGCCGGCCTCCTCGCCGATGTCCAGCAACGGCGTGGCGCCGTCCGCGTCGACGGTCTTACCGGTCGTGCTGAACGTGACCTCGCCGCCGTCGCCGGCCACGACGCTGCCGGGGCGGAAGCGTTCGGTGTGCAGGCGCTCCGGTACACCGTGCTCGCTCCAGTGCTCCCCGGCGGCGTCGAGCAGGCCCGCGGGCCCGCAGGCCCAGGTCTCGCGCTCGGCCCAGTCGGGCACGAGCTCGTCGAGCCGGGCGATGTCGAGCATGCCGTCCGTTTCGGTGTGCACCTCGGTGAGCCGCAGCTTCCCGGCCGCGACCAGGTCGTGCAGTTCCCTGCGGAAGATCACGTCCTGCGGCCGCGGCGCGCAGTGGACCATGACGACGTCGTCGAACTCGGTGTCGCGCAGCATGCCCATCACGGGAGTGACGCCGCTGCCGGCCGTCAGGAACAGCACCCTGGCGGGCTCGGCCTGCGGCAGCACGAAGTCACCGGTCGGCTGGTCGAGCCGGATCAGCGTGCCCGGTCTCGCCCTGCGGACCAGGTGATTGCTGACCTTGCCGCCCGGGATCGCCTTCACGGTGATCGTGACGCGGCCGTCCTTACGGTTCGTCGGCGAGGTGAGGGAGTAGGCACGCCACAGGCGCACCCCGTCGACGTCGACCCCGATCCGCACGTACTGGCCGGCCGTGTGGCCGCGCCAGCCCCGCCCCGGCCTGATCACGACAGTCGCGGCGTCACCCGTCTCGGGGTGCACGGCCTCGATGCGCCCGCGCAGGTCAGCGCCCGCACGCAGCGGGCTGACCAGGTCGAGGTAGTCCGACGGCAGCAGCGGCGTCGTGACCATCTCCAACAATTTCCACGCCCTGCCGCGAAGGGCTGCACTCGTCATGACACCAGCTTGCTACCCCTCAAGACGTAAAGTCCTGACCGCAAGACGTAAAAATAATCGACTGAATTGTTCGCAGGAAACAAAACCGTGAGCCATGCAATTCGGAGGGTCAGCGAACTGGCCCTGGACGAGACGACAGCCACCGCACTTCGGGCCGCACTGAAGACCACCGCCGACGAGGTCGTCCAGGCGATCATCGACGAGGTCCCTCCCTACGCCAACGCCCTCTCGGGCCACATGGGCGCCACCATCCGCCGAGCCGTCCGCACCGCCCTGGGCCACTACCTGGACCTCGCCAGCGGGAACGCCACCGGCGGCGACGGCGGCGACGCGGCCTACGAACTGGGCCGCGGCGAGGTCCGCGACGGCCGTTCGATGGACGCCCTGCTCAGCGCCTACCGCGTCGGCGCCCGCGTGGCCTGGCGATGCCTGGCAGCGGGCGCCGTATCCGCAGGTCTCCCCGCCGCCCAGGTCGCCAAGTTCGCCGAGCTGACCTTCGCCTACATCGACGAGCTCTCCGCCTCGAGCGCCGCGGGCCACGCCGACGAACTCGCCGCCCGGGGCAGAGCCCACGAGCGCCACCTGGAACACCTGGCCCGCGACCTCCTCGCCGGCGCGAGCCCGGACGTCCTGCTGGCCTCCGCGCAACGGGCCGGGTGGCAGCCCCCGGCCTCCCTCACCGCAGTCCTGCTACCCGCCGCCCAGACCCGGCCCGCCTACCGCACGCTCGACCCGAACACCCTCGTCCTCGACGACCTGCCGGACGCCACCGGCGTGCTGCTCGTCCCCGATGCCGACCGACCACATCTCCTGAGGCAACTCACCGACCGCACCGCCGTGGCCGGCCCCGCCCGGCCATGGACTCACGCGTCCGCCTCCTACGCACGAGCCGCACGCGCCCGCTCCCTCGACCCCGACATCCGCGACACCGAGAACCACCTGCCCGAGCTGGTACTGAGCGCCGACATGGACGCGCTCACAGACCTGCGTGCCCGAGCCCTCGCACCGCTGCGGCCCCTGCCTGCCGCGACCGCACGGCGACTGGAGGAAACGTTGCGGGCGTGGCTGCTGCACCAGGGCAGGCGGGAGGAAGTGGCGGCGGCGCTGTTCGTCCATCCCCAGACGGTCCGGTACCGGCTGTCGCAGCTGCGGGAGCTGTTTCCGGATCTCGCATCGCCGCACCGGGTCCTTGAACTGATGCTGGCGGTCGGCCTTCGGGTCAGCTGACACGTACGTCGACCAGACGGCCCCGCTGCTCACCGGCACCGCCCGCGCCGTCGCCCCCGACCACGCCGACCGCCCCACCGCGAAGGAGCTGACCACCGCATGGTGAGCCCGCGTACCGCGCCTTGGTGCTCGACGGCGACGCCCCCTCACCCGCGTCTGCAGCGGTGCCCCCATCCAGCACACCCCCTCACCCCCGACCAGGCCGACGGTGTGGCGGTCCTCTGCATGTTCCTCGCCGACCGGCTCGCTTGTTCCTCCGAAACGAGGAGGCCGCGAACCGCATCGACGACGCCGTGCGCAAACTGATCGAGGTCCGCGCCCGGTGGGGACGACCGCGGCCGCTGTCCTCGCCAGCCAAGCCGCCTCGCTGCTAGCCGCGAACACCGGACCCGACGGCAATCCAGAGTCCTGTTCGGCCCTACGATCCGCGCGAAGAACGCGTGGTCAGCGACGCCGGCCGCCGCCGATGCGGCGGTCGTCGGCCAGTGCGGTAAGTGGGCCGAACTCGCAGGCGAGCTCGTTCCACGTCAGAACCTCGCCGCAGCGGTCCGGGAACTCCTTCGGGTTGAACTCGGGCATGGTCCAGGTGCCAGTGCCCCGGTCCCGCAGCCACAGGTCCCCGTCACCGTCGACCACAGTCGGCGGCACCGGAACGGGCTCCGCCTGATCGACGGGCTCCCAGGTGACCCGGCCCGGATGAGAAACACGGCGCAGCTCGGTGGTGGCCAGCCGCGCGGCCAAGTCACGGGCGGACTCTTCAGCGTCCTTGACCGACTCGAGTCGGAACGCGTCGTCAAGTACGGGCAGGGCTGGATTCTTGCTGCGCTTTGAACTCATACGCTGATTACCTCCGATGGGGGGCGTCACATCCGTAATGGCACCCCATAGAGGAACACGGTATCCGAGACGGAAACCCGACGAGTCGGATGTAGGTTCGGGCCACAGGTCGAGTCATACGGCCTGGAGGGCCGGTCCCGTCATGACAGTCTCGGATTCGACGGGAGACAGTCGGCCGAGTGCGACTGCCGGCGACGACTGTGGTAGGTCCGCTTTCATACGCGCTTCAGTGGGCTGGACGGCTTGGAGCCGGCTTCGGCCAGCACGCCGGGACACAAGCCCGTCCTCGACGAGCGGATCGAATCCTCTGTCTGATCTGCGCTCCAGGCCCACTGCAGGCCCGGGGTCCGGTCACGACGCGGGAACCGGTCAGTAGCTCTCCTGATCGGAGGGCGGCCCGAACCGCTCGGTGGGCCAGCAGGTGCAGTTCCCGCCCTCGTACAGTTCCCCGTCGCACTCCACGTGGTGCTCCCGCACCCGCCGCCTCACCGGGGCCGCCACCAGCGCGGGCTGCCGGGGCGGGCGGCTCCGGGGCTCGGCGGCCGGCACCACGCCCGCCCACGCCATGCCCAGCCCGGCGAGCGCGGCGCGTTGCTCCGGGGTGAGCTTGTCCCGCCGGCTCTTAGTGTTGGAGAGCCACACGCCCAGCTTGACCGGCACCGGTTCCGCTTCGCTGTCGACCTCGACCTCGACCTCGACCTCGACGACCGCGCCGCGCGGGACGGACCGCTGCCCCTCTTTCTCGACCCACTGGGCCAGGGCAGCCAGGCCGCGCTGGAACGCCGCCTCCGCCTTGCTCCCCGGCCTCTTCGGCCCCTTGAGGGCGGCGGCCAGCTCCGGACGCAGCTCCGCCGGGGCGGCGGCCGCCACGGGGAGGGCAGCGCCCTGCACGCCCAGCGCGGTCAGCCGCTCCCGCTGCTCGGGCATCAGCTGCGCCCAGGTGCCCGGCTCCTGCTGCCGCCACCGCCAGGTGCCGATGTCATCGCCGTCGAAGACAACGCCCGGCGCGATGTAGGGCAGGTGGCCGTCGGCGTCGACGAGGTCGGCGAGCACCCGGTAGTGCCGCTGCCAGTTCAGCGGCCACGGGCAGTTCCAGTCCGGATCGATCGCCGCCAGCTGCTCCGCGCGCTCGGCCGCCCGCTGCGGGTCCTTGCCCAGGCCGCCCTTCCTGCGCAGGTTCGCCATGTACTGCCCGATGGGCACCGGGCTGCCGCTGGCCGGGTCGTCCCACACGGCGTCCTGCCGGGGCGCGAGGTGCCCGGTGGCCCGCCGGTACGAGCGCAGTACGGCGAGCTTGGCCTCCCACGCCTCCTCGCCCGGCTCCCACACCATCCCGGCCTCCGGCGCGTCCAGCAGCGTCTTGCGCCGATCCTCCAGTTCCCCGGCCCGCAGCGCCTTCCTCTGCTGGTGCACCCACCGCCCGAGGGGGAAGTCCTTGGTGACGCCGACCGTGGTCTCGACGTCGTAGGGGACGGCGTAGACGCCGGTGATCCCGTTCTCCTTCCGCCACCGGATGAGCGCCTGGTAGCCCTCCAGCCACACCAGCGACTCCGGCCGATACACCCGCGTCCGCAGGAACGCCGCGATCGTCGCGGCGTCGCGCGGGCTGGAGAAGTGCAGCAGGGCGGCTTCGGCGGCGGCCGGGGTGTCGTCGTCCTCCTGGTCCTCGCCTCCGTCCGCGCCGCCGGCGCCGACGATCCGCCCGTCCTCGTCCCGCCGCAAGTGCACCTTGCGCTTGCCGCTCGTGAGCGCGCGGGAAGCGAGCTGCTCGACCAGGCGCTCATCGTGGCTGCGCAAGCCCTGGAGCACGGCGACAAGCGGCTTGAAGCTGGCGGAGGCGACCATGTCCTCGGGGTCCTCGTCCGGCTCCAAGAACACCGGCACGATGATCCTGGCCAGCTTCATGCTGCCGTCGCGGTTCAGCCGGAGCGCCCGCCCGATGTTCTGCACGATCTCGACCTGCGAGCCGCGGGTGTCGGCGAAGCACACCGCCTCGACGCCTCGCTCGCCGGTGATGTCCACGCCCTCCCCGAGCACGCGCACGCTGGCGAGGAAGGCGCGGTGGACCCGACGGTTGTTGGCGTCGATGCCGTTGGCGAACTGCCGCAGGACCTCGCGCCGCTCGGCCACGAGGTGGTCGCCGCACAGCCACGCCGACCACACCCGGTCCGGCGGCACGTGACGGCCGGCCTCCAGCTCGTAGAACTCGGCCTCGATCGACGACGCGGGCAGCCTCTCCGCGGCCGCCAGGTCGGCCTCGGAAGCGTCGTTCATATACAGCTCGGCCGCGGTCTCGGGCAGCTTCTCCGCGAACGCGGCGGCCTCCTCGACCTTCTGGTGGAACGTCATGACCGTACGCAGGTTCCACGCGGCGGCGTGCTCCAGGAGCGCCGTCTGCAGCAGCGCCAGACGCCGGCCCCGCCGCACCTCCTCCGACTCGCCCAGAACGGGGGAGGGGTCGCGGATCTCCAGCACGTCGATCTCGAACCCGGCGAGGATCTCCCGCTCGATCGCCTCCGACAGCCCGAGCTCCGCGATCCACGCGCCGTACGTGCCCTCCGGGTCGTCGGCCATCGTCGCCAGCTCCACCTCCTGGCCGTCCGCGCCCTTCTGCGGTCGGGGAGCGGCGAGGATACGCGGGGTCGCGGACAGGTAGAGCCGGAAGTCCGCCGGGATCCGGACGTTGTCGTGGATCGCCGCCCACGGACGCCCAAGATCACCAGCGGTCCCGTGGGCCTCATCCACGATGGCGAGGTCGAAGCCGTCCATGCGCTGCCCGTAGAGCCGCTTCCCGCCCGTCAGAGCGGCCTCCAGCGGCCCGCGAACCTTCCTCCGGCCCGTCGGATCCTCCGGGTCCTCGCGGTCCACGAGAGAGGCGTACGTGGCGAACACGACCACGGGTCCGTGCCCAGCCCACAGGGCGAGCTGGATCGGGTTGGTGGTGGTGCGCACCCCCAGCGAGTTCAGCACGGGGTCGTTCTCCAGCGAGCACACCCCAATCATCGGCGCCCGGTGGCCCACCGCGTGCCACGCCTGGGCGGTCTGTACGAGCAGGTCCAGGGTCGGGACCGTGACGAGGATCCGCCCCTCCGCGAACGACTCCAGCGCACACGCGGCAGCCGTGATCGTCTTACCCGACCCGGTTGCTGACACGATCGTGGCACGGGCACCCTGCGGCGGCACAGATGACCTTGAAGGAAATCCCACCCACTCGCGGAACGCCCTCCGCTGGTCCACCTGGTGCTCACGAAGCTGGATCATCGAGATGGAACCCCACATTTGCCTGTTGACGGACCTCGGGTACGAGCGGCTCAAAAACTAACTGTCAAGGTCTGCCGTGGCACGGTAGTTGACTTATATGGGCTGGTCACGACGGCCTCCGGTACGGGAAAATTGGGCGCATGGCCGAAGACTTCTGTGAAGTGATGCTCCTGCCCAGCTCCCAGTGCGACCACTGCCGAACCGCACGGTCGGAACTTTCCCGGCGGGTGTACGTCACCAAAGGCGGGAGCGTCTACCACAGGATTCCTGACTGTGAAGGTATCCAAGACGGTCAGCGGTACGCTCGTTGGAGGGGAGACGAGATCCACGATATTCAGTCCGTCCCACGCAGCGATGTGCAAGCTCGACGAGGCGCCTGTGAAATATGCCGTCCTGATCTGATTCACAAGCGCCCTAGGTAGTTATCGGTTTCTACCAATACTACATGCTGCATCAAATCCGATGCAGCCCACCCGCCCCACCCCCCCCCCCTCTCTCGTAGCCAGCCGCCCGCGAATGCGGGCCGGGCCCGGGAGCGCAGCGGACGGGCCCTCACCCTTATCCACCCGTACCAGACCTGACGGCGGATCGGCCGGCGGTCGAAGCGCAGCGGAGACCGCTGCCCTGAAGCGCAGCGGAAGGGCACCCCCTGCGGGTGCGCAGCACCCGCAGGGGGTGAACGGGCACGCGAAGCGTGCCCGTTCACCCCCCCGGCGAAGCCGGGGGGTTCCCTGCACCGCGCGCAGCGCGGTGGTACCCGCCTGT